>CBETPM010000107.1:0-4138 GCA_965538135.1 Candidatus Bathyarchaeota archaeon | reverse complement strand
TTTCAAACGGCGGCGAAAACACCGTTTTAACAGAAAATTTGAACGAGTTTGCACAAGTTTTGAGAAGTCTGAAAGTTTCGGGAGTTTACAAGCTAACCCACACTGTATTAAATAGTTCCGGATATGAAAACGGCTTTCGACTTTCATGGAACACCAACAACATTGGCTTTTCAAGTGCTTACGCAGATTTCACCTTGGAAGCCTACGAGATCCCTTTCAATATAACCCTACAGTACGCTGTGAACATAACAACGACCGTAACCTTACAGGGCTCATATATCTCAAACGAAACAGAAAAAAATGTAACCTTAACATGCAAAGTTTTTAATGAAGAAGAGCCTTCCCTAGCCAAAAACATAAGCATGTATTATGAGAATTCTGGAAGCTGGATACAAGCCAACGCCTCCAACAATCTTATAATAACAAACTATGGAAACGGCACCTACACAATAAATTTCACCGTAGAAACCACATCTGACATTTTGCAAGTTTCCGCCCACGTCTATGATCTACGTGACATACTTGTACGGGTAAACGCAACTTGTTCGTCCGCTTAAGAGGTATGTTAGCAACAATTAATAGATTTAATCACTTAAGAGCAGCAGAGAAATCAGCGATATAAACATGCCAACACTAGAGATTACTAACGCGGAAAATGTGGATTTAAAATCTATATTCTCTATTCATAAGTTAGTTAAAATACCTCTTACTTATTCTCTGCATAAAATGGAGGAACATCCTTGAAGCATAAAATCACACTTAAACAAAGAAAGGAATTGGAGGCTAAAATGGCCAAAGTTTTCAAGGAAAACCTGAAAGGACTCTCGACAGAATTGCAAAAAATATTGCTAGATGACTTAGTAACAGCCTTCCAAAATAGAATAAACGTGTTAATTCGAGCACAAGAGAAAAGAAGCTACTAACATAGAGTAAAGAGGAAAAAGACGTAGTTTGAATCCATAAAAGCTTTATATAAAAAGGTTTAAAATATCGCCAAGAGGTTTGGATGATGAGACGTTCCAAACTTGAAATGTATATAGACATACTAAAAGTGTTAGCCCACCGCGGCCCACTAAAGCTAACCCACATTATGTATAAGGCTAATGTAAACTGTAGTGTACTAAAACAGTATCTTGACTTTCTGATAAAACAAAACTTGGTCGAAGAAAGAACTGTGGGAAAACGCCGTGTGGTTTATGCAATAACCCAAAGAGGCATAACAGTGCTAAAATCCTTTAGAGAGCTGAAACAGATTCTGCCAATAGTTGAAGAAAAAAGAAACCGCCTTCCCGTACCCTACTAAAAACATCCATTTTTAACCCCTTCTACTTCTATACTTCTTGCAAAACCACTATAACGTCTACATTTCCAATTTTAACTGAACTGTAAAATCCGCCTTTAACTTTTAAACGAAAACAATCTTAAACATAAATAGTGGATATTATTTTTGAAAATAATTATGTTAGTTTCGTAAGACTTAATAAACGCTGTCTTCTCTAGACTTAGTGTATATGCGTAAAACACTGGGGAAATTAGCGTGGCTAAGCAGGATATTTTAAGGAAAAAGCCTTTGCAAGTTTTGGAGAAGATCAGAGAGAATCTTGAGAAGCTTAATGAGAAGATGGAGATTATGATTGAGCTGCAGAGGCATGGCAGGAAGGAAGCACAGCCTTTGCCTGAGGCACCTTTGGATGTCATGACTTTGCTTTCTATGCCGGATCATCTGCGTAAAACGGCAATGACTGTTTGTAGGTTGGGACGTGCCACTGCAGAGGAGGTGGCTGAACAGACGCGTAGGGCTAGAGCTGTGGAAAGTGCCTATCTTAATCAGCTCGTGATTATGGGACATTTGAAAAAGGAGAGGGTTGGTAGGAAAGCGTATTTTTACGTGGATAGAGAAGGGCAAGGGTGATTGCTATGGGGAAAATAATAGCTGTGCATTCCTATAAAGGTGGAACAGGAAAAACGCTTCTCTCTCTTAATCTTGCTGCAACATTTGTTAAGCAAGGCAAGAAAGTTTGCTTATTTGACTTGGACTTTAGAGCCCCAAGCCTTGCCACTCTATTAAAAATTGAGAAGGCTGAGTATTGGCTGAATGATTACCTGAATGGAGTATGCGAAATTGACAGGGTTTTGATAGATCTCAGTGAAAGAATTCACGATTCAGGAAAACTGTTTGTAGGCCTGGCTAATCCGACGACAGAAGCTATCAGGGACATGAGTTCTAAGGATAGGAAATGGGAAATGCGTGCTTTAGGAAGACTTTTAGCTCTTAAAAATTCTCTTGTCAAAGACAAGGGCTTTGACTACCTAATTTTCGACACAAGCCCTGGACTGCAATACTCTTCTATAAACGCCATTGTTGCTGCTGACTTGGTAATTGTAGCTACCACCTTTGATAGGTCAGACGTGGATGGAACAAAACGTATGTTAAGAGAACTCTACGACCTGTTTGAGAAGAAGACTGAAATTGTTCTGAACAAAGTTTTGTATGATTTTTCTCCTAAGTCTGGAAAAGATGAGCTAAAAGCGAAGATGAAGGATGAGTATCAAGTGCCTATGCTTGGGATAATACCTTGCTTCTGCGATGTTCTGAAAAGCGAAGGCAGAGTGATTTTTGCTCAAGAGAGACCAGACCATCCCTTTGCTAAAATTTTGAATGAGATGGCGCATAAGATAGATTATATGGTTTAAGTCTATTGTTCCGCTATTTTATTTACAAGCTTATACACTTTGCAGTTTCTGCATCTTTCATAATCCTTTTCTCTGCATTCTTTACATATAATTCGGTTTAATTCTTTGATTTCCGAGCTCATAGGCATTAACCCTCTAACATGGATAAAAGTGAGTGTTATAATATACTGTTATTTCCTTCTCGTAATATTTCAGATGAGATACTCATTAACACGATAACCTTATTATTGCGTATAAAGTAAAAATTGTATGCGGTGTAGGATTTGAATAGAAACGTAGCTTTAACCACGCTGGCTTGGGGACTATTTTTTGTCTTAATCGGCGTCGTATGGGCTATTGGTGAACCTAATTCTGGTTCTTACATTGCTTTTGGAGCTGGACTAATACTAATAGGATTGAACCTTGCAAGGACAGGCTTAGGAATGAGATTAAGCAAATTTAGCCTTTTCATAGGCATCGTAGCGCTTGCGTTTGGTGGTTCATCTCTCATGGGTTATTCGTTTCCCTTGTTACAAACAATAATTATATTGATAGGCTTGTTTATAATTGCAGAAGCTGTAAGAGCTCTAGCAAAGTCTAAATAGGCATAACGCACCTTGAAAAATGAATAGCATCAAAAGTTTGGAGACCAGTTGATTATTGGATAGATCAGCAGTTATCCTTGCAGGCGGGTTTTCCAGTAGGTTTGGACAGGATAAGGGATTGATAGAGCTTGCTGGCAAACCTTTAATAAGGCATGTTTTGGCTGCTGTGAACAAAATTGTTGAAGAGAAGCTGGTTATTGTAAGTTCTGAAAGCCAAGCTGAAAACTACTCGAAGGTTACCGGTTCAAATGCGAAAGTTTTTGTGGATGAAGGTGACGTGCAAACTCCTCTTCTTGGAGCTTTAACCGGCTTTAGAGAATCTAAAGGAAAATATGCACTTTTGCTTCCATGCGACACTCCTTTTGTATCTAAAGAAATTCTTTCGCTGCTTTTCGAAATCTGTATAGGAAAAAATGCGGTTATTCCCCGCTGGTCTAACGGCTACATAGAACCCTTACAGGCTGTTTACTGCACTGAACCAGCTTTGGAAACTTAAACATGCGAGGCTTAGTGGATAGGCTTCCTAACATACGATATGTTTCCACCTTGGTTTTGCAACAGCTAGACCCAGAGCTTAGAACATTTTTCAATATTAATACGCCCTTGGATCTGAAAAAAGCGGAGTTTATGCTTAAGCATGCGAAACGTTAGAGCTTAGCAGTTTTGCGTAATTTTCAGTTTCTGAAAAGAGTTTTTCTATGTCTTCTTTTGAGTGGGCTGTGCTTAACGCTCCAACATGGGTTGGTAGGAAGAAGACGCCGTTTTCTATTAGATTTAAATGGTATTCTATTAGCCTTTTTCTATCGGCTTTAAAGGCGGCATTAGCATCTTTAACCTCTTCCTTTGTAAAATGAACATTA
>CBETPM010000106.1:0-4165 GCA_965538135.1 Candidatus Bathyarchaeota archaeon | reverse complement strand
TATGGTCAATGCTATTATTTTCGGAGCGCCTGGTTCTGGAAAAGGAACCTACGCTTCGCGTTTACAATCTAAGCTTGAAGTGCAGGTGATTGCTACAGGAGACATTTTTAGAGAACTTATAAAAAAAGACACGCCGTTGGGTAGAAAAGTGAAAAATTATGTGGATAAAGGGTTGCTTGTTCCAGATAACATCGTAGTGGAAATCTTAAAGCAGCAACTGGCAAAAACTTCAAAAGAAAAAGGATTCATTTTAGACGGATATCCGCGTACTATAGAGCAGGCGAAAGCCCTAGAAAAAATTGTAAAAATAGACGTCATTATACAGTTGAAAGTGCCAGACTGGATAATCATTGAGCGCCTATCCTCTAGGAGGATATGCAAAAACTGTGGCGAAGTATACAATCTACTCTATTTGAAACCGAAAGTCGACATGAAATGCGACAAATGCGGCGGACCCTTATATCAACGTCCAGACGACATGCCAGAAGTTATCAAGAAGAGAATAGAAGTTTATGAACGGCAAACTCAGCCACTACTTCAATTTTATAGAGAAATGGGGATTCCCTTTGTTGAATATGAGACGGAGAAATTGGAGACGCCTCCGGAAGTGGCAGTGGAAGAAATTCTGAAAGGTTTGAAAAGGCTGAAACTGGTTTAGAGGTTAAATATCAAGGATAAACTTTAAGGTAATTTTTTCGGGTTTTTTTATGATTTCCATTCTGTGGTAGGTGACAGCCTTCACGCCAACTTTTTGAACATGTTTGTCAGGGTCGTATTTTTCTCCCCAAACCCTTGCCTTTAGAACAAAGCCATCTGGGGTTCTTCTTATTTCTTGAATTTGGAACTTGGAGTATAACATTTCTTGGGTTTCGAATTTTACTAGTAACGCTTCTAGCCAATTATAAAGGAGTGCATATTCGTCTTTTCCCTTGACTTCTAGGTAATCCTCTGCTTTGGGAGTAATATCTTCTACTTGTGTCATGACATCAAACATGGCGAGTGCAGCGTTTTCAAAGGCTTCGGCTAAATCCTTGCCGTAGGCTGCAACGTAAGCATCAGCCATATGCTCCAAAAACTCAAATTTTTCCTTTTCTTTCATAATTTCAGCCACTAAATTATAGATTTTCTCTGTTTTAAAAACAGTTTTGCTTTGGATGGTTGAAAAGTTTAATTTTGCTGTTTATAGAATAGTTGGTTTTAACAGAGAGAGTGAAAGCCTTGAACAGTAATGCAATCGCGAAAGTCATGTTAACATACTTTGTTACTGCAGCCATAATCCTCTTGAGTGCACATTTTTTCCCAGAGAAGGTTGATATTCCAATAATTTTTTCAATAGTTCTTTTAGCTCCGCTTTACATCTGGTATAAGGAGTATTCTATCCAGAGGAGAATTTCTGAAAAAATCGCCGAAAAAGAAAGAGAGAGCGTTTTACTCTGGATTTTCACACTATTTATTTTAGCATTGGTTATTCGTGTTCCTTCTACACTATGGTTTGATATGCCATACGAAAAAACTCCGCTGATATACCTTGTAGTTTTAACCATAGCGGTCGTTGAAAAGACAAGAATTTCAGTTTTCGGCTTTAAAACAGGCAATTTTGGAAAAGCACTTCTCCACGGGCTTACGTTTTACGCTGTTTGGGGCGGAACATTCTTCTTGTCTTTGTATGTCACAGTTTATGCTTTCACTAACCAATCGCCAGCTGCCTCTTACGACATGCTTTTGTTTCTTTCAGCAATGCCCTTCCAGATATTATGTGTAGGCATAAGCGAAGAAGGCTTTTTCAGAGGCTACGCCCAAACGCATCTCGAAAAGACATGGTCACCTAGAAAGGCTATACTAATCCAAGCAGCGCTGTTCGGAGCGTGGCATTTCGTTTGGAATCTTTCACCTTTTAATCCATTTGGAATGGCACAATATGTGGCAACAACCTTTTTCATAGGTTTGCTGTTCGGCTATTTTTACCATAAATCCAAGAATCTAACGCCTTTAATTTTTGCTCACGGATTATGGAACAGTGTTTCACAAGGGATGGTATCAAGCGGGGCGGCAATCAAAAGTTTGCAGGGAATTCAATTATTAGCCTTATTTTTGCCCTACGCCATCTCCATAGCAGCTTCATTTCTCTTCATAAAATTCTTTGTAAGGGAAATCTAGCCATACTTCATTCACAAATTTCCAGCAAGCTTTTAACAGCATTTTTTACTACAATAACACATTTTTCCTCAAAAACCTTCGAGTCCCACGCCTTTTCCAATTCTCCTGGAACTGAAAGGTCATAGCCAATAATTTCTCGACAAAAAACGCTGCCATTTTCTTTTGCAAATCGTTTATAGAATTCTTGAGCAAGCTGGTAAGCTTTAAGGCGTTTTTCCAACTTCGGCTCATTAGTTCCATGTCTTATTCCTATAACCATAATACCTCCAGTTAATGCACCACAAAGAGAACCCAAATGTCCGATTCCTCCACCGAAAGCCGTAGCAATTTTTGGAATAAGTTCGTTTTCACCGTTCCAGTTTTTAAACATAGTTAGCAAAACGCTTTGAGCACAGTTGTAGCCTTCTAAAAAACGTTTGGCTGCCCTTTCGCAAGAAATTTCTTTTTTGCTTATAAACAATTGCCCTTGTTGAAAATTTAGAAGTGCTTTGGAATCTCTTGAATGGCGGCAACAGCAAGTTTTACAGTTTTTTCCACATCGTCAAGGCACAGCATGGAGGCTGGACTGTGAATGTAGCGTGTGGGCACAGAAATAACTCCGCAAGGCACGCCTTCCCTCGTCAGGGATATTCGAGCAGCATCTGTGGAGCCTGGTAATCCTGTTTCAAGCTGGTAGGGTATTTTGTTCTTTTCAGCCACATCTATAAGAAGACGTAAAACTTTGGGATGAGCAATTAATCCAGCGTCAGCCACTTCGATGGCTGGTCCCTTTCTCATTTTTATGGGTGCTTCAACCTCTTTTACTCCTGGCACGTCTCCAGCCACAGTCACGTCAAGGGCTATGCCAACATCTGGGTAGATTCCGAAGGCAGCGGTGGTTGCTCCTCTTAAGCCCACTTCTTCTTGAACTGTTCCTACCGCGTAGATTGTGCAGTCTGTCTTTTTAAGACGCTTCATTGCTTCTATCATGATTGCACAGCCTACACGGTCGTCAAAAGCTTTCCCTATAACTATGTTCTTTCCAATCTTGGCAAATTTTATGTCAAATCCTACAGGATCTCCAATTTTTACGCCCATTTTCTTTGCTTCTTCTCGGCTTTCAGCTCCTATGTCGATGAAAAGGCTGTCATATGTGATCACTTTTTTGCGTTCTTCTTCTTTTTGGATGTGGGGTGGTTTTGAGCCTATTATTCCATGGAGAGGGGCTTTTTCTGTGTATACCATGACTTTTTGGGCTAGGAGTATGCGGTCATCTATTCCACCTATTTTGGCGAATCGTAGAAAACCTTCCTTTGAAATTGTTTTCACTAGTAAGCCTATTTCATCCATGTGCGCTGCAAGCATTACTTTAGGCGCTTTTTTCTTTCCCTTTTTAATTCCGATAACGTTTCCAAGCTTATCTTCTTTAATTTCGTCCACGTGTGGTTTAAGAAACTTTTTCACTAAACTTCTGACTTCTTCTTCTCTGCCAGCTACTCCACAAGTGTTTGAGAGTTTTTCCAAAGTTTCAGCAAGCACCATTTTAAATTCCTCTTTGAAAGTTTACCTAGAATTCTAAAACTTTGTATTAAACAATTGTGGTGGATGCGGAACGAATT
The DNA here is from genome assembly GCA_965538135.1 of Candidatus Bathyarchaeota archaeon. Classification (GTDB taxonomy): domain Archaea; phylum Thermoproteota; class Bathyarchaeia; order Bathyarchaeales; family Bathycorpusculaceae; genus PIXZ01. The sequence continues at coordinate 410 of CBETPM010000106.1, read as the reverse complement.
GTAATATTAAATGGTTATGTCCATAGCAAAACATAAAGATGCGCGCTTCATGATAGAGATAAGTTCAAAAGAAAAGGATGCTTCCCATTGAATAAAATGGAAAAATCAAACTTTGTATCATTGATGGCAATTTTCGCCGCTTTCAATGTGATTTGCGATTCGCTGGTTAGTTTGCCTCTACCATACTCGGGTGTTTGGTACAGTTGGATTTTCATATCTGAACCGATCACAGGAATTCTTCTTACACCTTTGGCTAGCTTTCTATCAACACTTATTGGAGTTATGATAGGACACTTCATCAACTTTATTGACGTTTACGAGTTCCTTTTCACCTTAGGAGCACCTGCAGGCGCCATGATTTCTTCTTTAATTTTTAGAGGGAAATGGGGCATCGCCATAACATATTATAC
>CBETPM010000105.1:0-4203 GCA_965538135.1 Candidatus Bathyarchaeota archaeon | reverse complement strand
AGAATCTGGCATTTGATAGGTGAGCATGACCATTCTTGGTAAGCTTTCATAGGGGTTGTCAGGTCCTTTCCATTCTTCTTTGGCTCTCTGTTCGTCTGAGTAGGTCCAGTTGAAAATTTGTTCTTCGATAAACTCGCCCGAAGTGATGGCTCTAAATGGTGTGCCCGATAAATACAAAAAGCCATTGGTGGTAATCGGTATCATGTCTTCATCGAAATAATCGATTCCTTCTCCTTCTCCAAATTTGGCTTCTGTGGCATCTTCTGATTCAAACAAGTCTTTGGCATTTTCTCGCCAAGCACCATAATGATATTCATCAAACACCACACAATCCCAATTGGTGGCGTGTACCCATTCATTTTTGGTTTTGATACCACCAGTAGAAGTATTTTTTCCTAAGAAATCTTGGAACGAACCAAAGCAAACAAAAGGCTTGCTTGGGTCAATGTCTTCGTAGGTTAAGCCGTTTCGGCTAACAAACTGCCAACCCTCAAAATCTACATGGGTCATTAAATCTTCCTGCCATGCACTCTGCACGGCAGGCTTAAAGGTGAGTACTAAAACTTTTGTCCAACCTTGTTTTAAAGCCAATTGGTAAGTAGCAAAGGTTTTACCGAAACGCATTTTGGCGTTCCACAGAAAGTGAGGGACTTTATCAGGATTTTCACTGCGGTAATTTTCAAAGTATTGGGCACATTTTTCAACGGCTTGCTCTTGCTCAGGTCGCATAGCGAAATTGAGAGACCTGTTTTCCTCATTCAGTACACCTTTTTGTACTGCAATCAATGCCGCTTTAAGGTCTATTAGCGAGCATTCAAACCATTCACCATCAGTATTTTTAATGCCTTTCTGTTTTAGGTAGCGATGCACGTCAAAGTCAGTAAAGGCAGAACCATCGTTACGCATGGCGTTTTCTTCAAGTACTATGCGATACTCTGCACGAGTAGCACCAATTTGTTCCTTAATGCGTTCTTGGGCAGTCCGATTGGTAAAACCAACTTTTAACTGCCCTTTTCGACTAGCGTCATTAGGCAACTCATAGGCATAGATTGTTGGCGTTGCATCTGATTTTTTAGGGAAGAATTCTTGGCTCATATGTCTCTAATTTTTGAGTCTATGAAGGACCACTCTTCGTCAGTAATATTCCACCTGTCTCTTAAAATTTTATCACTATATATTCTATCGTAACGATCCAAGTGTGGTACAAACATGAACTTTTCACGTGTGATGTCTTGAGACACTACTGCTTGAAGTAAAAGAAAGCGTGCAATTTTTGTAAATAAATACGACTTGAAGGATTCAACTTCTTCTTTCGATTTTGATGCATATGCGACTAGGTATGTCTCAGTGCAGCATTCTCCAGGCTTAGAGATGCGTGTGTTCCCGTCATAGTAAAAACCAACTGGCTTTGAGAAGTCCGTTTGCCCAGCAATTGGCGATTTTGGGATTAATAACTTCCATTTATCAAGAAACTTGAATCTATCAGTAATGTCTTCCTTAGCTGCATATTTCAAACCAACTCTTTGAGCAAAGTGACATGGTACGCCTGTTTTTTTTGGTTTATAAAACCCCCTAATACCAAATGGCTTGGATGATGAAATTACTTTATTTAGATAGTGTTTTGGATTTTCAATTTCGGTAACTTTCTTGATTATCGGGACGGCTAGATTATTTCTAATGAAAATATCAAATTCGTTTAATTCTCTTTTAGTTTTGGTAATCACACCGTCTTTCGAATTTACAATTTCACAAGGTCCAGAGTGATCTTTTTCCCATAGGAAGTAGCAAACACCACCTGCAACATCAACTCCTGGAAAAACTTCTGAAAAGTTCTCGAAATCGACCAATTTGCTAAGTCTCCTATCCGTAAGCATTGTATTCCTAAAATCATCTAAGCCACGACCACCACTATACCATCTAGCAGGGACAATCATCGACAAGTATCGTGGATTCATCTTTTTTGCCTGCTCAATAAATTTATGATAGATAGGGCTGGCACTTCTTCCATGCCCTCCATCACTCAATTGATAAGGCGGATTGCCAATTATTACATCAAACTTCATATTGAAAATATTTTGTGGCTTATCGGTATGGATAAACTGATAAGCGTAGGTTTCTAAATCATCTGTTCTGCTGTACACTTCTTCGCTTGCCCCGCAGTAGGTGCATTTGCGCCCAGAGCCTGCCGAAGGGTGCCATGTGTGTTGCAAACGGTCGTATTTGATATTGCCTTTTTCGGTTTCAAAACTAGTACACACTGAGTATTTGCCATTGGCTTTTTTGGTGCAATAGGTGCTACGTCTTGCCAATAAGGAAGTAAGTTCGGTAATGGCAATACCGTATAGCTGTTTGGTAAAAATGTGGTTTACTCGCTCTTGCTGGTCAGGTATTTGGTCTTTCAGTCCTTCGTTCAATCGCTTGGCAATCTCACGCAGAAAAACACCACTTTTAGTCACAGGATCAAGGAAAGTAGTCTCTTTACTTTGAAACAACTTCTGCGGTAGCATGTCTAAAATCTCGTTCACCAATTTCGGAGGTGTAAATACCTCGTCATTGCTCAAATTGGCAAGGCATGAGAGTACGTCTGGGTTATAGTTAATCTGTAGCATAGTCCGCTAATTTTAAAAAGTGCATCACAGGATAATCCTTTATCGGTTCATCTATTGCTGCTGCATTACCTTCATCGTTAAACATGGCAAACTGGTGTGTTTGCTCCACCAAAAACTTAAAAACATAATCTCTTCTTTTCAGCATGCTGCCATTAATAGCAGACCATTCAGAAAAGACAATCGGCTTTTTAGTTTCGGGATTGGTAAAATCTAAAGCATCACCCCAAAGTATATTGCGGTTGAGCAAGAACTTAACAGAACTTCTACAATCTTCTTTACATTCGCTTTTGTAGAGTTCGGTGTATTGTTCATCAAATATTTTAAATAGGCGTTCGCGGCATTCTTGGGCATTGTCTTCTAATACGTCCACGCCATAAATGCTAGAAATAGCAATCACAGCATAACGCTCATATTCCAATTGGCTCTTTTTGTACTTAGCTTCTACAATTGCCATTTTTCTTCGCAAGACTTCTGCTAAGAAATTCCCATTACCACAAGCTGGCTCTAAAAAACGAGAATCAATTCGTTCTGTTTCTTGCTTCACCAAGTCAAGCATGGCATTCACTTCTCGTTCAGAAGTGAAAACCTCTCCGTGGTCGGTGACTCTTTTTTTAGATTTTACTTGGCTCATTTCTTTTTTTTCTTTTTCTCGATTTCCTTCATGGGTGAATCGCTGGTGTAAGGAACTTTGCCAGAAGGTACTTTCTTTGAAGCACTTTCCAAGTGTGCGTCTTGGTCGTCAAAGAAAATATGTGCACCGAAAGCTTCCAAAACCTTGTCCTTTGGTAAACCTCCCATAAAATAAGCCTCATCTACATAAACACCCCACTTACGAAGTGTCTTTATTACTCGCATATGGCTTGGTGCATTTCGTGCGGTGACAATGGCGATTCGGATTGGGGATAATTCAATCCTAGTTGGTAGATGCTCTTGAATTTTAGAAAGTTTTTTAATGAGCGTTGCAAATGGTCCTTCATTCAACGGATCATCTTCATGCTCGGACTCGTACTTGTGAAATGCATCCAGTCCTTCTGTTTTGTTCCTAATTTCTGATTCTTCAGAGAACAGCACAGCATCTGCATCAAAAGCAATCTTTACCCGATTGTCCTTTGGGTTGAATGTTGTAGGTGGGGCGTAAATGGTTGCCGCTGCACAAACCCTTGAATCAATAACAGTTTGAACATCCTTTTCATCTTTTGAAAGAAAAAGGTCAATGTCAAATGCATCAATGTACGGTGCTAAAGGCTCTCCACCTGAAAGTGCCACCCTTGTAATTTCAAGATTGTGTTTCTTGATTGAATTTAAAACTCTCACACCTGTCTCAGGACTATTTCTCGACATTACAACAACCTCCACAATTTGCTTGTCTACTTGCTTGTTCAGTTGCAAGAGGCTTTGCACTAAATGGAATGCAGTGCCAGGTTCAAGAGGTTCGTCTTCATTTTCAAGTTGATACTTGCGGAATCCTTCAATTCCTTCTTTGTCGAATACTTCGTTTTCCTTTTCTAAATTGAAAAGTGCCCGAGTAGATACTCCAATTACTAATATTTCTGATAAGTCTACTGGCATTTATATTTCATTATTTTATTCATTT
>CBETPM010000104.1:0-4257 GCA_965538135.1 Candidatus Bathyarchaeota archaeon | reverse complement strand
GCAAATTTTCTGATGTTTTCTTTTTGGATTTTGCCTCTTATTTTATTTCCAACCAAAAAGACCTGCTTTATACCAGCACTTGTAGCTAAATCGTGAATACGTTTAGCAGTTTCAAGGGATTTCATGTTTGCATCTGCGACAACCAGCATGGCATTCACATGTTGTGCTGTTCCTCTGCCTAAATGCTCCACACCAGCTTCCATGTCGAGGATAACCATTTCGTTTCGCTCCACCACTAAGTGACGGAGTAAAGCGCGTACAACGGCGTTTGCTGGACAGGTGCATCCGGAACCCACCGACCGCACAGTTCCCATGACGATTAAGTTCACGCCAAAAGGAGTTTTCACCGAAAAGTCGCGGAGGATATCGTCCACCGTAAAGGAGAGACGATAAACGCCTGAATATCCTGTGCCCGTTTTGGATTCGATGAGTTCTTTGTTTTCGGACCTTGGCAGCGAAAAAGTAAGCTAGTCCCCCCGCGATAAGGGTTTTTCCCACTCCACCTTTACCAGAAACTGCAACTTTCAAGTCTTATTTTCTCCGTTTCTATATACGCGTGTTTGACGGTTGTGTTTTCACATGGCTTATCGGAATAAATCTTTTTCCTTCGGTCTTGCAAGTTCTGTTGCTTTGGCATTTTCCGTTTTTGGATAATCGTATCCTCTAATTATCGCCACTGGAACTCCTTCAGCTGCTTGTCCTATAACAAGCTCAGCGGCAGAAGCCAACTCATCAGCAATTGCTGTCTGTTTCACATGCAAAACATAACCGAACAGATCCTTTAAAGCCACGTTGATTTCACCTTCTCTTAATGGGCGTCCATGGGTGTCAGAAATTATAACTGCTACGTCGCATCCGGTTAAACGCCTTATCTCTTCTCTAATTTTTTGAGCAGATGCATCCGGGTCTTCCGGCAACAGGGCAACAACTCTTTCGCCTGGAACGTTGGATTTGTCCACTCCAGAGTTTGCGCAAACAAACCCGTGTTTAGTTTCGGTTATCAGTTTTCCATCACCCATGCGCACGATACTTTTTGATTCGCGAAGAACAACTTCAACTAGAGCCGGGTCCTTCTCATAGGGCTCAGCTATTTTCTTGGCGAATTCTGAAGGTTCAACCTCATCAAGGTTTACAATTTTGCCTTCAGCACGGGAAACAACAACATGAGTAATTACAATTATGTCTCCATTCTGAATTGGGATACCTTGTTTTCTGGCGTTTTCACATATAAGCCTAGCCAAGTTATCCCCTTCTTTAATGATGGGCAAGCCGTTAATCCCGAATATTTGGATGGCGTCCATAGGCTTCACTTCTGTTAAGTATATGAGAATTGCAGCGATTTATATGGTTGCTGAGGTAAACGGTTTTCAACATTTTTTGCGGCAATTTTTTACAAAAGATTTTTAATCTTAAGGTAATCCTTTTTAGCTGAGATGGTGCTCTATGAAAATACTGCATGAATTTGTACCCACCCGAAAATTTTTGAAACTCGCTGAAGAGGTTAAAGATTTGGTTGATGGATGGAACGTAACTGATAGCGCTGCGGGAATACCTGCACCCAGCGGTACAGCTGTTAGTTGCGTGCTGAAAACCAAATATCCAGAAAAAATAGTGATTCCAATTTTTATACTTCATTACAAGGGTCCAGTGGAAGTTGGTGGTTTGGCTCTTGCAGCAGATGCTATTGGACTTGACGGGCTTGTTCTCACAATGGGTGATGTTCCAAAATACGGCGAACCCATAAAAATGCTGAAGTCTTCGGAGGAAGCACGAGAATTCCTACGAACAAATGTACGTTTGAAAAATCTAAAGTTAGGATGTTTGCTTACGGCACGCCGTTCAGTAGAAGACAACATTGCTAGAGTAAGAGGCGCGTGGGACTTTATTTTTTTCATGAGACTTGAAGAAAAAACCTTCCCAAAATTGGAACAGGTAGCTAAAGAATGTAAACGCTTGAACAAGCCTATCTACGCCTACTTGCTAGTTGAAACGCCTAAAAATTTGGAGACTATACAGATGATCGGATGGCCAGTAACCACTTCCATAGACCGTGTTGAAGAGTTTGTTGCGAGACTTGAAGGCGTTGTGGATGGTGTTATAGCAACTTGCGCTGGTGATCATGAAGGCGACAAAGAACTGTTAGAAAAACTTCAGAAATTCCGAAAGTAAACTCATTTAACTACTGCTCTTTGCTTCAAATTTCACATCACAATTTTGTTTTTCTCTAAACTTTAAAATAAAATGTGGCTGCTACTCTTTAGAGAGTGACTACATATGAGTTTCACAAAAGTGAGTTTTGAAGATTCTTTGGAAAAGGATGTTGTAGCAGCGGGGAAATGTGTGGGTTGTGGCACCTGTGTTGTTGTTTGTCCCTTTGCTTGCCTAGAATATGTTGAAGGTAAGCCTAAACTTGTGAAGGAATGTAAGGCTTGCGGTATTTGTGCTGGTGCTTGTCCAAGATACGAGTGGGAGTGGGGTAAAGCTGAAAATTTTGTTTTCGGCAGAGAGCGGGGCAGTGAAGAAAAATTTGGCGTATACCGTAAAATGCTGGTTGCTAAGGCGAAGGATGAAGAAATATTGAAGGTTTGCCAAGACGGTGGGGTAGCAACGGCTCTTGTGGCATTTGCCTTGGAAAGAGGGTTAATTGATGGTGCAGTTCTCTCTGGGAAAAGTCAGGAAAAACCTTTCTATCCAGTTCCAAAACTGGCAGCAACCAGAGAGGAAGTTTTGGAATGCGCCGGAACAAAATATTCTTATTCGCCTAACATTCTCTCCCTTGCCGACGCAATAAAACAGAAAAAGGCAAGCCTAGCCTTTGTTGGAACGCCGTGTCAAATTCATGCTGTGAGAAAAATGCAGATGGCGGGACTAAAGAAGTATGTTGCGCCGCTGAAGTTTTTGATTGGGCTTATGTGCTCCGAAAGTTTCACCTACGAAGGTTTAATGGAAACCCATCTAAAACAGAATTTGGGAGTTAACCTGCATGAGATAGAGAAGATGAACATTAAAGGGAGGATGTTGGTGACCACACGGTCAGAAGTTAAGGCTGTTCCCTTAAAGGAGATAAAACAGTATGTGAGAAACAGTTGCAGAGGGTGTGATGATTTCAGTTCGGAGCTGGCTGACATTTCCTTGGGCGGGTTGGGATTAAACGGTTGGACATTTGTGATAGTACGTACGGAAAAGGGTGAGGAGCTTTTTGAGGCTGCGCAGAAAGCTGGAGTTTTGGAAACTAGACCTTTGGAAAAGGACGAGTTTGCCTTGAAATTGCTTGTTAAGCTTTCAGAGAAAAAACGGGCATAGAAAGTTGAGTAGTTCATGAAGCTTGTCGCAGCCTTAGCTGGAGGAGTGGGAGCAGCCCGCCTGTTAAGAGGCATGGTTCAAGTAGTGCCTCCGGAAAAACTGGTGATTATAGGCAATACTGGAGACGATGTTGAATTTTACGGGCTTCATATAAGCCCAGATCTAGACATAGTCATGTACACTCTTGCTGGCGTGGTGGACGAAAACAAGGGTTGGGGAGTATCCAGTGACACTTTTGACTGTTTGGAGATGCTTGGCAAACTGGGCTTTGAAACCTGGTTTAGGCTTGGCGACAAGGACTTGGCAGTTCATATTGCTAGGACAAAATTTTTAAAGGATGGCATGAGGCTTTCAGAGGCTACTAGTCGGCTTTGTCAGAAACTTGGCGTGAAAGCTAAGCTGGTGCCCATGACCGATGACCGTGTTAGCACTAAAGTTGTTTCGGGTGATTTGCGCTTGGATTTTCAAGAATATTTTGTGAAGCGGAAAACTGAGGATACTGTGACAAGTGTGGTTTTTGAGGGAGCGGATAAGGCTAAACCTGCGCCCATGGTGGTTGAAGCGTTAGAAGAGGCTGAAAGAGTGGTTATTTGTCCCAGCAATCCTATTTTGAGCATATCGCCCATCCTTTCAATTCGGCAGATAAAAGATGCGTTGAAGAAGACGGGGGCTTATGTTGTGGCTGTCAGCCCAATTGTGGGCGGTAAAGCTTTGAAAGGGCCTGCTGATAGGATAATGGCTAGTATGGGTTTTGAAGTTTCCGCTTATGGCGTGGCTGAGTTTTACAGGGAGTTTCTTGACCACATCGTTATTGACGAGGTTGATGAACAACAGAAAGAGCGTATTGAATCTTTAGGTGTGAAAGTTACAGTGGCTGACACGGTTATGAAGAGTGTTGAGGATTCTGTGCGTTTGGCAAAAATTGTTTTAAACGCAAGATAGGGCTTGTTATAC
>CBETPM010000103.1:0-4258 GCA_965538135.1 Candidatus Bathyarchaeota archaeon | reverse complement strand
CGCTTTAGTGATGTGGGGAACCACAACTTCGATGAATCCATGTTCCTCAAAATATTTTCTAGCTCCTTTCAAAAGGCTTGATTCAATTTTTATAACCGCTTGCAGTTCCGGCATTGAAAACTTATTTTGCCTATCTTTTGTCTCTTTAAGAAGACAAAGTTTTGGTTCTTTCTGACTTTCTTCTATTTTTCCAATCTCAGTTAGGTGGGTCTCCAAGACCCACACCGACAATCCTTGGTTCAAGCTTATAAATTTTTTTAACAAAAAATTAAACAATTCTAAACAGCAAATATTAGGGAAATTCCTACAACAACCGCTATAGATCCTGCTGCTGTTTTTAGCGTTATACGCTCTTTTAAGACAGTCTTACCAGTTAATGTTGAGAATAAGGGTGTTGTGGAGGATATTGGAACGGCTTGTGACTGTGAAATGTGTAGGAAACTGTAAGCCAAAAGGAACCATCCGACGCCTAAGGCAACAAAACCGCCACTGACTAAGGCGATTGCTGTTCTTTTTTCCATTTTCAAAAACTCAAACTTTCTATCAGCCAAAGGAGACAAAACCAACAAGGAAAAGGCAACAGCGATAACTCTGACAGTGTTTATGGCAAATGCATGGTCTAGACTGCGTGTTTCAGGAAGAGTTACAGCCATATCAATCATGGCTATGCTGATAGACCATGCTAACGCGGTTGCTAACGCGAAGGAAACTCCCTTAGCCATATTTTTCTTGTCTTTGCTTTGTTTTCCGGTTTTTTCTCGGCTTAATAGCCATATTCCCAACACTATTGTTATGGCGCCAACAGCCACTGGCAAGGTTACCGTTTCCTTCACTATGAAAATCGCCCATAGAATATTGAAGAGGGGATATATGCATGTTATGGGCACGGCACGTGCAACGCCTATAAGCTTTAAGCTTGCCATGTACAGGGTGTCGCCTACGCCTAAGCCGATGATTCCACTTACACTAGCGAGGATAACAGCGTTTGATGGTAGATTTGTTAAAATTCCATACTTGCCTAACACTCCTGCTAGCGCTAGTAAAAATATGCTTGTGCATACAAGACGTAAGATGTTTGCTGAAAAGGGCTTCGTTTTCACTAAAGCTTCTTTATATAGAACTGCGGAAACAGTCCAACTGAGGGCGGCGCCTAAAGCTGCAAGCTCTCCTATCATTCTTTTGCACTTTCTTATGAAGTCTTTAAGGAAAGAGAATTATTTTAAGGCATTAAATACCTAACGCCTACGTAAAAAGGGAGACTGTCAAAATGGATTTGCGTGTAAATTGGGCAGCGGAAGTTTCCCACAAATTTCCCGGCTTATCCATATGCATCGGAGCAATCAACAATGTTAGTGTGGAAAAGGATAATGAGCAAATTCAGAAGCTCAGAAACGCCATTTACGATGAGGTCAGAGCCAACCATAAGATAGAAACTTTAAAGGATAACCCTACCGTTCGTGCCTATAGAGACTTTTACTGGAAGCTTAATATAGACCCGACGAAAACTAGGCCTTCGGGCGAAGCCTTACTGCGGAGAGTTTTGCATGGCGGCGAGTTGCCGCGAATATCAACCGTTGTGGACGCGTATAATCTGGGTTCCATGAAAACAATTATTCCCATAAGCGGATTTGACAGAGACTCCCTTAATCCGCCGTTTCATGTTCGGTTTGCAAGAAAAGGCGAAACTTTCATTGGCATAGGCATGAATAAGCCGTTGGTTTTAGAAGAGAATATGCTTGTCTTGGCTGACGAAAAACGGGTTTTGTGCATTTATCCATACAGAGATGCTGACTCCACAAAAATTACGATGCAAACACGGAATGTGCTTATAGTTGGATATGGAGCGCCGGGAATAAGCGAAGAACAACTGCGAAAAACTGTGAAAACGACGCTTTCCTACATAAGAATGGTTTCTGGCGGAGAGATTGAAGCAATAAAAGTTTTTAGTGCTACGCTCAAATAAGTGGTGGTATCGTCCTATGAGTTTCCGTGAAAAAATGGAAGCAACAGCCAAAAACAAAGACTGCAACATTGTTTTAGCTCTAGACTTTCCCTTCGAAAAACTAGAATGTAGGGAGAAACTGTTTTTGAAAGCCCAGAAGGTTTTGGATCTGGTGCATCCTCACGTTTGCGCTGTGAAAATTAACCATCATTTGGTTCTTCCCTTAGGCACTTTTGACGGCGTTCAAAAGTTAGTGGCTAAGGCGCATGATTTTGGGCTTCTGACAATAATGGACTGTAAAGTGAATGATATAGGTTCAACAAACAAAGTTATAGCCCAATACTATTATGCCGCTGGTTTCGACGCATTGATAGCTAATCCTTTCATAGGATGGAATGAAGGCTTACAACCGATCTTTGAAATTGCTCGCGAACTACAGCGAGGTGTAATTCTGCTGGTTTATATGAGCCATAAAGGAGCTGACGAAGGCTACGGACAAACCATAATCAGCACAGAAACAGGAGAGAAAAAGCCGCAATACATCGCCTTCGCAGAGAAAGCCCTAAAATGGAAGGCAGACGGCGTTGTGGTAGGCGCAACATTCCCCCAACGAATAAAAGAAGTTTACGGAATAGTTGGCGAAGAAATCCCCATTTACTCGCCGGGAATAGGCGTCCAAGGCGGAGAAGTTAAGGCTGCCTTGGAGGCTGGCGCCCGTTATCTCATTGTTGGCAGAGCCATCACTATGGCTGAAAAACCTTCAGAAGAAGCAAAGAAGATTAAGGAAAACGCGAAAAATTAACTCTGGGCTATTTTCTCCTTCTTTCCCAAAGCTCTTTCTTAAGCAAATCCCTGACTGCAGACCTTATGGCGGAGCTCCTGCTCGGGTACATATTGGCTCTTACAAGCTCGTCTAATCCTTCCAGATAGGCTTCTGGAAGTAGCACGGTTACCAGTTTCACTTTCTCACCCCTAACATGTTATGCATATAACATGCTGCAAATATAAAATTTCGCAATACACCGCGTCTAAAGACGCGTTCCAGTCTCTCTAATCTCTTTCAACGTATTTTGAAAAGTCTTGTAAATGTCTTCGATGTAGAGGGTGCGGCGGCGTATTCCCTCTTGCACTGCGCCAGCAGCCACCAAAACGCTTCCAATGGTTTCACTTATGGGTGTAGGCTCAGGAAAGACTATTAGGGTTAAGCCAAGCTTTATCAGCTTTGACTTGTTGCCATTTCGCCACAGCTGCCTTGCCTTTTTCGTCTCTTTAACTGCTCCTTTAAGAGAGCGAATAAAATCCGCATAGCCTTCGTTAAGCTCCTTGACAGCAGTAGCCACAGCTTTCATTTCTTTGGCGGTTTTCAGCTGAACCATGTGGAGACCTCTCTTTTTATTATTAGAGAATGTTTGTGTAGAAAAACTTTAATTCCTAAAAAATCCGTAATCTAAGCCTTCTGCGCATTTAGGAAGCAACATTTTTAAAAGATAATTTGAAATCAGCCACTCTGCATTCACGTTTTTGTTGTTAACCATAGAAACATTGTAAGCGATAAGTGGCGGAAATTCCATTAAATTATTATGTGAAAACCTAAAATAATCTAAAAGCGTTTGCGGGAGGGCACATGCTTTCTTGACCAAAGAAAACTACGCTTTCATACTGTTATGCGATGAAAAATGGTGGAACAGACTTTGCGAAAAAAACCAAAAAAGCCGAAGCCGAACCCACAGTTTTGTGCGAAGAAGCCTTAGAGGCCCATTAAAGACGGAGAAGCTTCTTTTCTATGTTAAAAGTCCTGTAAAGCAGATTCGGGGCACTGCGGATTTTGTTGAGCGCGTGGCTGGCGACGCGGAAAAGCTTTGGCGCTTGTACGGCAGCGAAACATGCTTAGAAAACTTTAAGGAATATCAAAGTTTTCTTCACGGCAGCGAAAAAGCCACTTTTATCCGATTTAAAAATCTTCGAGAACTGGAGAACCCTGTTCCAGCAAAGAGCATGAAAAGGATTTTAGGCGTTTTGAAAGTGCCGAGGGGTGGCAAATACATAAATTGTGAAACAGCAGAACAATTAGCAGTTTAGGAAAAAGGGTGACGTGTGGATTGGAAAAGTTTGAACCCAAAAGCTTTGTGAAAGAGCAAATCGCGGAAATAAGGAAGCGCATAGGCAATGAAAAGGCTTTAGTGGCGGTTTCAGGCGGTGTTGACAGCACAACATGTGCCGTGCTAACGCATAGGGCAATCGGTGAGAACTTAGCATGTGTAATATTGGACGACGCCTTTATGCGGGAAGGCGAACAAGAGCATGTAGCTGAACTTC
>CBETPM010000102.1:0-4305 GCA_965538135.1 Candidatus Bathyarchaeota archaeon | reverse complement strand
TAAACAGAAATCAAGATTTTTCTAAAGAAAAAAGTAGAGTTTCCAGTAGAAAAGTTGGGGTGGTTCTTTTATTCCTTACAGGATTTTTGTGTTTAAACTTTAGTTTTCTGTACGGCAGCCTTTATTATTCCACACGAAGATGAGGTGTTACCCTTGAAATTCGGAGGGAGGAGAAGTCTTTCATGGATAATGCTAACATATTAGAAGAAATATTCAATAGATCCGTGGCAAATTCAAGAATTTTTAAAGATAGAGAAGTTCTTCGCCATGATTATTTGCCTGAGAAATTGCCACACCGGGAAGAGCAGATTAGGCGACTAGGAGAAATTGTTGCTCCTGTTCTTAAGGGCACACGATGTTCAAATGTCTTTTTATATGGCAAAACGGGCACGGGAAAAACAGCCGTTACTAAATATGTGCTAGGTTACCTTGAAAATAAGGCGAAGGAATTTGGCGCACCTATACGCTTTTGTTATGTTAATTGCCGCATGGCTGGATCTGAATACCGCACTTTCTCTGGTTTATGCCGAAACATCGGCGTTTCTGTGCCTTTTACAGGCTTGTCGGTTGGCGAAGTATTTGATAGATTTAGAACTGGTTTGGATGTTTCAAGGATAGTTTTTATTGCAGTTTTAGATGAAATTGACGCTTTGGTAAAGATAAGAGGCGATTCTCTTCTTTATGAGTTGACAAGAATAAATGAGACTTTAAATAAAAGCAAATTATCCATTGTTGGAATATCCAACGATCTTAGATTAAAGGAATTTCTTGACCCCCGCGTTTTTAGCACCCTTAGCGAAGAAGAAATCGTTTTTAGACCTTATGATGCAAGCGAATTGAAAAGCATCCTTCTTGAACGCGCGCAGTTAGCTTTTCGTGAGGGTGTACTATCCGACGCTGCCGTTAGTCTTTGTGCAGCCTTGGCTGCAGCTGAACACGGAGATGCCCGACGAGCTTTGGATCTGCTTCGTGTGGCTGGGGAGGTTGCAGAGCGTAAGGGTGCTCAAACCGTATTGGAAGAGCATGTTAGAGAGGCTGAGAGTTATATAGAGCATAATCGTGTTGTGGATGCTATTAAAAATTTGACGTTACATTCGAAACTTGTGCTTTTGAGTATTTATCACCTTAGTAAGGCTGGGGTGCATCGGGCTATTACAGGTGAGATTTACGAGGTATATTCTGAGCTTTGTGGAGAGCTTGGCGTTGCGCCTTTGACACAGCGGCGTTTAAGCACTTTGATTAATGAGCTTGATTCTATGGGTCTGGTGAATGCTAAAGTTGTGAGCATGGGGCGTTATGGCCGCACTAAGAAGATTAGATTGGAGTTATCCCGCACTCTTATTAGAGATGTTTCCTCTGATGATAATAGACTTAAGCGACTGGTTGAATACAATGTTAGATGCCTTTCAAAATCTGCTCGTAGTCGGAGTTGAAGATGGAAGTTTTCAAAAAGGACTAACTGAGAAAACGGTTCTTGCCGTGGTTCTTTTTAAGGGAACGGGAATTGAGGATGTTAGAACGCCTATGATAACTGTCGACGGTTTAGATGCCACAAAAATTTTTGTTGAAAATGTAGAGGCTTGGAATTTTGAGACTGTGATGCTTGCTGGAATTTCCTATGCGGGGTTTAATGTCATTGACCCTTTTATTGTTCACGAAAGATTCTCAAAACCAGTCGTTGTGATAACGCGCACGAAACCAGACAATAGAACAGTTAAAAAAGCGCTTAAACGGCATTTTGAAGACTGGGAGTTACGCTGGAAGGTTTTTGAAAAAGTAGCTAATTTTAGTCAAGTTTCAGTTATGGCTACTGAGCCGCCCTTATACTTTAATGTTATCGGGGCAAGTGTGACATGGGCTTCTAACGTTATTCGAGCTCTGTCTGTTTGTGGAAGAGTTCCAGAACCAGTTCGTGTTACCCGGTTAATTGCTCGTGGGCTTTCTTAAACAAAAGGAATTACGTCAACATCCAAAGTTTGAAGGTTTACAACTGGAACCTTTCCCGGTGTAGGCGTTAATCCAAGTCTTTTCATGTAATCTGTTTGCTCCTGCCAGCCTCCAGAGTTTACTAGTGTAACGCCTCTATATCTTGTGTAGCCTAAAACGTGGACATGACCAACGTGGAAAATATCTGGTATACGTTCAATGACCAGAAAGTCTTTTTCTTCAGGAGATAGAGGCGTTTTTTCGCCGTATACAGGGGCTAGATGACGGCTTTGCAATAGTACCTTCATTGCTTTTTCAGGGCTGGAATGGTTTGTGCCTGGAACAGTTGATATTATGTCGTCTAGGCTGCGCCCGTGATATAGTAAAAATTCTACGTTGTGGAGGGTTAGAAAGCATGGGTTTCCTAGAGAATAAATATTTCTTGATTCTTGTAGTATAGTAAGAAAATCTTTAGATATTGCTGGTTGTGGTAGAGCTTTTCTGGAGGCGTCATGGTTTCCAGGAATGATTATGACTTCTATGTAGTCGGGTATTTGTTCCAAATATTGTGCTGCAACCTTGTATTGCTCGTAAATGTCTTTTACTGCTAATTCTTTTAATTGGTTTGGGTAAATGCCTATTCCATCTACTATGTCTCCAGCAATAAGGACATATTTTACACGACTTGCTATTTCCTTTAGTCTTTCATCTCCATATTTGCCGTTAAGCCATAATATAAACCGATTAAATGCTTCTCTTTGAAACTTTGTGCTTCCTACATGAAGGTCTGACGTAAGAACTGCATAAACTGGTACTGGCGCTTTTTGCGGAGTTTTTTGGGCGACATCTGGCAAAATTACGTCTTCTACTATTAAGAGATTGCTCCTTGTTTTCATGACACTTAGACAAACAACCTGGTCTAGCAAAAGGAGGCGAGCTTTTTTTCGCAGTTCTTCATTTGCATTTTGCGGTATAAGTGCTACCGTGCTGGCGTGCAAATCTTCGATTGTTAACAAGGTTTTCCGTTCTGATTCTCTTTTCTCTGTTATCATGCAGATTATCTTTAACCGTGTGTTGCTTGGGGCTTTAAGAGCGTCAATAATTGATGCAGCGGCTCTTGCATCTAATCTTTGCCTTAACAGTTTTTCTATCCGTTTGAATCTGTCCCTAAAATATTCAAGATAGTTATCAATTGTTCCACTTGTGTTTAATTTGTCGGTAGGGTCTTCAATTATTTTGATGTCTGATTCAACATCTTTTGCAAAGGGTCGAAATTCTCTTTTCTTCTGTGTCATTTGAATATCTTGAGGTATCGGCGTAATTTCTTCCTCGATTTTGGTTTCTTCTAATAATTCTTCTAATATGGCTCTACCAATGAAAAGGGGATTTTCTTTTAAACGTTCTATTTTTTGCAATGCTTTGCTCATAATTTCTGTGGGGTCTACTGTTGCAGCTACAGTTGTTAACAATTCAAAAGCATCTTTTTCAAGCTGATATCCTGAGGCAATTGCCAATTCAACAGCTTTTTGCAGTTTTTCGTTTCCACTCATAACCCTAACGTTCTCCAATACCTTTTTCTCGGCACTATTATGTATCCTTCTTCCTTATCACCTACAGCTTCTGTTTGGTTGTTTAAATATAGACACGCTGTTAAGGCACAGGTTATTGCATCAATTTCATGACTTTTTAACATTCTCAACTGGACGTCTCCTTTCAACCCCATACTTTTGAATATTTTCTGAATTTCCGCCCAATCCTTTAATGGTATGCTCAGAGCTTTTCGAGTGGATGTGGGATGCACTTCTATTGTTTTATACCCTTTTTCAGTTATTAACTTGTTTATCTCTACGCCGCGCAATGTTAGTTGTCTCATTGCTGGTATGGTTGGAGGAAGAACTCGGTATCCCCTCTTCATCATTTCTCTGTCAACTTTTCTCATTAACCCCTTTCTTGGAAGGCTTAAAGGAGAATCTATGGCTACAATAATAGGGTGGTTCTTGAAAACACTCTCTAAAATTTCTTCATTCAAATAGGCAAGCTTGGTCTTCACCGTTGTATTTTTTAATAACGCTATTCCAGTGGGATTTTCTTTTTTTCCAGCTAGGTCTATACCAATTATGACTTTTGTTTGCAATTTTAACACTTGCGTTTAAATTTATATATCTGGTTTTTGTTTAGATTTGATAATATTCAAGTTTCGAATATATAGCGCTATACAGTGTGATGATGCAAAATGAGTGAATTGCGTAAAGTACAACGAACCCCCAGTGGAACATTTTTTGTTTGTCTTCCAAAGGCTTGGGCTGAACGTTATAATCTTAAACGAGGCAGTGTTGTCTCTCTTAAAGAGACTAGTGACGGTAGGCTCCTTGTAGATCC
>CBETPM010000101.1:0-4322 GCA_965538135.1 Candidatus Bathyarchaeota archaeon | reverse complement strand
TTTTTACAGAGAGTTTGTCAATTCTGATATGATCATCTGACACCTCAGTTATGGTAAAAGGAGATCCCCTTTCAGGATTCAATAAAGGTATTGGTTTCCCCTTGTTGGATTTTGAGAAATCTAAAATTTTCCTCCAAACCTCATTCCGAGTTAGCATAACAAAATAAGAATCAGATATACGCATATAAAACGTTTTACATAATTAGGATTAGGCGAAGAAAACCTTCAACGAAAGGAAGAGAAATCAAAGAAAATGACCTCCTCGAGTTCTTGGAAAACTTCTTTAACCTTTAACGCACAAATATTTGTTTATGAAAGCTTTCATTTCCGTCGACCTAGAAGGCATGCCCTACATTGTGATACCGGGACATTTACGTTTAAAAGGCCCATTGTATGACGAAGCAAGGAAAATTGCCACTAAAATTGCGATGGCTGTTGCGGATGAACTGCACAAAAATGGCTTTAACAGTGTTCTCATTGCTGACAGCCACGGACCCATGGTTAACCTTTTTGTAGAAAACTTGCCTGAATACGTAGAAATTGTTAGAGGCTTCCCGCGTCCTTTAAGCATGGTTTCAGGCGTCCAAGACTGTGATGTTGCCTTATTTTTAGGTTATCATGCTAAGTTTGGAACCACTAAATCCACGTTTGACCATACTTACAGTGGCGGCAGCATTAACAAGGTTGAAGTTAATGGAGTTGCTGCAAGTGAGTTTATTTTGAACGCCTATGTAGCCGGAGAATTCGGCGTTCCAGTAGTGCTTGTTGCTGGGGAAGCTCAGCTTTTAATGGATGATGTTAAAGCCTATGCGCCTTGGGCTGAAACTGTAGCCTTTAAACACTCTTTGAGTAGACTTTCGGCTAAAAGTGCAAGCCTTACAAAAATTGAGGAAGAACTACGGGAGGCAACTAGAAGGGCGGTATCAAAACGTAAACGTCGCATTGTTAAACCATTAACTGCGAAAAGTCCCGTGAAGATTGGAGTTACTTTCCTTGCAAGCCATTTTGCTGATGTGGCTGAATTGTTGCCTAATGTTAAAAGGGTTGATGGCTTAAAAGTGGAGTATCGTTCTCGCAGCATGGTGGAAGCCTATAAAATTTTTGAAATGTTGGCGCTTGCGGCAAGTGGCATGTCCGCCATAATTGAACGTTTAAGGTGATATTTATCCAGAATCTGAATGTGTAGTTCATAAATAAGATATATATTAAGGCGACAAGCTTCGCTCTATGGAATCCAAAACACAAGAGTTCCTGGCAAAACTTGAAATACGAAATGCAAAAGCATATCGTCCAAGAAGTTTCGAACTCTACGAAGAATACAGCCAAGCAAGCATTGAGGAAACAATCAGCAAACGCCAAGAAAAATTTAACAGATCGGACACAAAAGCCAGAAAAGAATTACTATCGGAGGTTAAAAACGAAATAGTAGAATTTTGCAAATGGCTGGAACAAGACAAAAATCTTGAGCATACCACTGCTTATTACTATGCTATCAGCCTCAAAAGCCTACTTCTGGGACTTCCAGTAGGCGTTCAAGTAGCAAAACTTTTCGGCGCCATCCTAGAAGATTCGCATTAAAATAGCATATTAGTTATTTTGCACTTTTGACCTCTTTTGCGCTCTTATCCAGAGGGCGCCCCAAATAATCACAAACGCCAATGTACTCCAGAAGATGAATATTAAAGTTTGAACAGCATTTGAGGCTATTTCTTCAAACATCTCAGCCTCCCCCAACAATAATGCGTTTTCATCGCCTAAAAGCAAAGTTTCTCTATTTGACATGAGCTTGGAGCATGAATATTTTTGTAAATGATATATGCCAATGTGAATAGCAAGTGTTTTATAACCAAGGCGTAATATGTATTTTGACCAGAAAAGCGGGGAGGAGAAAGGAGAAGGCTTCCCTCACCTTCTTTGTATTTCAAGGCTGTGTTAATCACTCTTTTATAGAATAAATGGACAAAGCAATGACTATTGCTTCAACAATTAGGGAAGCCCTTCCTAGGTAGAAAGGATTACCATAGGCTAGCGGTATAAAATGTAAGGCATACTTTCATGAGTAAAAATGTCTAAGAACACATGAGTGAAGGCGCCGAATAAATGCAAATATAAATTGTTGAAACTGGATATTTCACTTGCGATGGGTTTAACCTAAACCTATCGTAAATAGACCGTAACCTTTTTTCAAAAACTCGTTCAATGACATAAACGCCAAATAAGACCAAAAGAGGATAGACTGTTAGGGAAACGGGAAAACCATGCCAAATTCCATGGTTAAAGGACTGGCCTATAAGCAGATAATATAAGACTTCTAAGTCTATGAAAGTTGTTGAAACAGCTAAAGCCAGCGGGTCGACTTTTTCCTTGTTCTTAAAGTATAAAAATGCAAAAGCAGTGGCATGTAATGGAGTTAAGGGCATACTATTCCAACGGCATCCGTTTTCCGTCAAAATCTCTTTTCGAAACTCCAAACTCGCCTTTAACTTCTCTAAGCTGAGCTGCAGTGAAAACTGGTCCGTCTCTGCAGACGCGATACTTGCCTATAACACAGCTTCCACACAAGCCTATGGCACACCGCATAAGACGTTCTAAACCTGCCTCCATGGCTATTCCATATTTTTCAGCCAAATCGAAAACTTTTCGCATCATCTTCTCCGGTCCACAAGTGTAAATCATATCAAATTTTTCCTTATCCAAAATCTCTTCTAATGGCGTGGTTGCCAAGCCTTTAACGCCGTAACTACCATCTTCTGTTGTTGCCAAAATATTTTCTTTGCCACAAATTTTTTCAAAAGCTTCTTTAAAAAGCAGTTCTTCCTTGCTTTTTGCGCCCATAACAACAAAAATTTTTGCTTTCTCTACAGCTAATTTTCTTGTTAAAAACAGTAGGGGGGCTAATCCTGTTCCCCCTCCGACTATAAGCACTTTTCCCCTTTTCACGGTGAAACTATTTCCGAAGGGCCCACGCACCCCTATGATTTCGCCGGCTTCTAGCTTGTGAAGCGCCTTTGTGGCTTCGCCAACTTTTTTAACGGCTACGGAAACTGCGCCATTTTTTTCCGCGTCTAGAATGCTTAGAGGAATCTCGTCTATGCCTGGGATCCAGAGCATTAGGAACTGTCCGGGCTTAGCTTTTGCGCATCGTTTGTCTTTAAAAGTTAATGTTTTCACTGTTGGACTTCCCTTTTTTATGTTCAGAAGCTGTGTTGTTCTATGCTCGTTATCGGCGGTGGGATAAGCCGACAATCTCCTTCACACTCCTAAACCCTTTTCTTTTCAAGTAAGCCTCTAATCCACGGGAAACCATCTTAAATACCTCTGCGCCTTTTAGGGCTACTGCCGTGCCTATTTGCACTACGGAGGCTCCTGCTAGAAGAAATTCTACAGCATCACGCCAGCTAGTTATGCCTCCGCATCCAACTATGGGCACTTTAACCTGCTCATAAATTTCGTAAACACATCTTAGGGCTATGGGTTTTATTGCTGAACCAGAAAGGCCGCCCACCTTATTGCTTAGAATTGGCATGGCTGTTTCAGCGTCTATTGCCATGGCCTTAACAGTGTTTATAGCTGTTATGGCGTTTGCCCCGGCTTTTTCTGTCGCCTCCGCAATCTCCGCTATGCTGCTAACGTTTGGAGAAAGTTTAACGAAAACGGGTTTATCCACTTTCGCCTTAACTTCTCTAACAACTTCCGCCAAAATTTTCGGATTCTGCCCTATCTCAGAACCCGTTTCCTTAACATGAGGGCATGAAACGTTAAGCTCTACAGCGTCAGCCCCCGCCCCAACAGCCTTCTCAGCAACTTTCGCGTATTCTTTCGCCGTGAAACCGTAAACGCTAATAACAAGCGGAACCCTCAAAACCTTTTTTGTCTCGCGTATTTCCTTAACGAACTCTTCTATTCCAGGATTCGGCAGTCCCATGGCGTTTATTAAGCCACATTTTGCCTGCACGATTGTAGGGTTGGCGTAACCCGCCCTAGGCTTTAGCCCCACAGATTTTGTGACGATGGCGCCTGCTCCGCCTTCAGCTATGTTTTCAAGAGTTTCAGAAGAATAGCCTAAAATGCCGGAAGCTAGCATTGTGGGATTGGCAAGCTTTAAACCCGCCAACTCAACGTTTAAGTTAACCAATTTTCCACCAGTCAAAGGTTTTCAGTAAAGGTTATCACTTATATAAGATAAAGTTTAGTTCTCTGATATGATTTCATGGATGATTCTTGCAAGTTTGAGGCGGTGCTTTTTGACCTAGGCGGCACTCTCATAAAAACATTGGCTGTTCCAGAAATTTACCGTAGAATTTTGGAAGTTTATAGAGTAA
>CBETPM010000100.1:0-4326 GCA_965538135.1 Candidatus Bathyarchaeota archaeon | reverse complement strand
CCCAAACTTTTCTACCATCTTTTAAAATTGGAACCTTGTACGCACTACCAGTTTGTTGGGCACCTTAGCCAAATGTTCAGCGTGATGCAAAAGCGTTATGGAACTGAAGGGAGCGCCGAGAAGTAGAACCTTACCTTTAGCTTCACAAAGTTTAGCAAAAGGAGAACCAGGCCCATACCCATATTGAAGGGGATGATTTTCAGTTAGCCATTTGGCTTTGGCGCCGACGGCTGCGCAGGAGGCTTCGGGATTGGCGCTTCTGTAGGCTCCGGGCCATGTGCGTAAGTATTCGGTTAGTATGCTCCACTTTCTGTATGCTCTGGACGTGGCTGGGTCGAAAGGTGGAAATTCTTCGCGGTAAGCTTTCTGCCATTCATCCGGCCATTCAGCGAAATTATGAGGTGCCCCCCAAGGTGAGTCTTCCCAGCTTATGAGCATCATTAGTGTTCCCTCTTTCCCTAAAACTTCCAGCAAGGCTTGAAGGACAACGTCTGGACCGCCGACAACCCAGCCTATAGCCTTTACGGAGACGTGGAGCATTATGGTGTCCCCGAAAGAGACTCCGAGCTTTTTCAAGTCTGAGATTAGTCTGCTTTTGGTAATTGGAGCTAGCCCTCTTTTTTCCATTTTAACTGTTCAACCCGCTGATCAGCCTTGTCTTAGAGGGGAATGTTTCCGTGCTTCCGCGAAGGCCTTGGCTCCCGTTTCGTGCTTAAACTTTCCAAAGCGCTTATAAGTTTGGGTCTGGTTTCCGCTGGCTCTATCACCTCATCTATGTAGCCTTTCTGAGCAGCCACATAAGGATTCGCAAACTTTTTACGGTATTCGCTTACCAGCTCTAAGCGTTTCTGTTCAGGATCTGCGGCTTGAGCAATTTCTTTGCGGAAGATTATGTTTATGGCGCCGTGAGGCCCCATTACTGCGATTTCTGCTGTAGGCCATGCATAGTTTATGTCTGCGCCTGAATGCTTGCTGCCCATTACGTCGTAGGCGCCTCCATAGGCTTTGCGGAGAATAACGGTTATTTTCGGCACGGTGGCTTCGCAATAGGCATATAAAAGTTTGGAGCCGTGGCGGATTATTCCGCCGTGTTCTTGGTCTAAGCCTGGGAGGAAGCCTGGCACATCCACAAAGGTAATTATTGGGATGTTAAAGCAGTCGCAGAAGCGTATGAATCTGCCTGCTTTCATGCTACTGTTTATGTCTAATGCGCCTGCGTAGTGGGCTGGTTGGTTGGCCACTATGCCTATTGGTTTGCCGTTTAGTCGTGCGAAGCCTATGACAATGTTTGGAGCCCATAAGGGTTGGATTTCGAAGAATTCGTCGTTATCAACTACACGTGTTATTACTTCTTTAACGTTGTAGGGTTTATCCGGGTCTTCGGGAAGAATTTCCGCAAGAGAATCGTCTGTTCTGTTAGGGTCGTCTGTAGGTTCTATTGCCGGCGGGTCTTCCAAATAGTTGTTCGGCAGATAACTTAACAATTTTTTAATGATTTGGATGCAGTGTTCTTCGTCTTTGGCTATGAAATGGGCGACACCGCTTGTTGTGCTGTGCACCATGGCGCCGCCAAGCTCTTCAAAAGTAACCTCCTGTCCCAGAGCGGCTTTGACAACGTCTGGACCAGTTATGAACATGTGGGCGGTTTTATCCACCATTATTATAAAGTCTGTCATTGCTGGAGAATAAACTGCTCCGCCCGCACAAGGTCCCATAATTGCGCTTATCTGCGGTATAACGCCGGAGCTTATGACATTGCGGAAAAATATGTCGCCGTATCCGGCTAGGCTTGCAACTCCTTCTTGGATACGTGCTCCCCCACTATCATTTAACCCTATAACTGGAGCCCCCGTTTTCAGCGCTAAGTCCATGAGCTTGCATACTTTTTTGGCGAACATTTCTCCGAGGGAACCGCCGAAAACCGTGAAGTCTTGGCTGAAAACGTAGACCAGTCTACCGTCGATAGTGCCGTAACCTGTTACTACGCCGTCACCTAGAATTCTGCGTTCTTGCATGCCGAATTCCGTGCACTGGTGGACAACAAACATGTCCAGCTCATTGAAGCTTCCCGGGTCAAGCAAAAGTTCTATGCGTTCTCTTGCGGTTAGCTTACCTTTCGCGTGCTGGGCTTCGATGCGTTTTTGTCCGCCACCAAGTTTTGCCTGGTCGCGCATTTCGCGTAAACGTTTAATCTTCTCTTCAACAGTAGGCTCTTTAATTGCTGTCATCTTTTACCGCCTCAACTTGTTGGTATATCCCTTAAACGAGTATATAAAACGAAAGCCGAAATTCATTGAATTTTAAAGAATAAGAAATGGCGCCGGGGAATAGATTCAAACCTAGGTTTAAATCCTTGTTTTTTGCACAAGACCTAGAGATCTAGTTAAAAATTCATTTTGGAGCGCTGGGGAAGGAATTTGAATCCTCCACTCTATGATGATCTCACTTAATCTTTCCTTTTTGCCCATAACGCGCGCTGTGCTTTTTAATATGGCATCTTGAGTTGCGAAAAGTTAAATAGATTTCTACCAATACAACAACAGGTGAGATGAATTATATGGCTAGAGTAGCGCGTGAAATGGTGGAGAAGGCTGGTATTAATGTTGATCAGTTAGTGGAACTATTAGTTAAGAATGCTGCAGCTGAGCTTACAACTTACTACTACTATACTATCCTTCGATGTAATCTTATAGGGCTAGAAGGAGAGGGAATTAAGGAGATCGCAGAGACCGCTCGTATTGAAGATCGTAACCACTTTGAAGCTCTTGTTCCCCGCATATACGAGTTAGGAGGCAAGTTACCAGAAGACATGAAGACCTTTCATGACATCTCAGCTTGTCCCCCAGCTAGATTGCCAAAAGACTCAACTGATGTTATGGCAATATTGAAGGTGCTGGTAGAAGCGGAGCGATGTGCAGTGCGGGGATATACTCACATCTGCAATATGACTGCTGGCAAAGACCACCGAACATATGATTTATCGCAGGCAATCCTCAACGAGGAAATTGAACATGAGTCTTGGTTCTCTGAATTCTTAGGTGAGGGGCCATCTGGCCACTTTATGCGAAGAGGTGAGACTTCGCCCTTTCGTCTCCAAGTTCCTAAGATAAAAGCCTTTTTCCACTTTTCTATCCCTTTTTTCTATTCCTTTTTAGGACCATTAGACCATTAGAAATTGTAAAGGTTTGTGAGTTACTGTGATTGAAGAAACGATTCTGCTTGGTTCTGTTGCCAGTCTAGTTGCCGGTTTAGCGACTGGGGCTGGAGCTTTGCCGGTATTGTTTACGGCGAAGGTTTCAGATAGGTTGTTGGATGTCATGCTCGGGTTTTCAGCTGGTGTTATGTTGGCAGCTACTTCATTTAGTTTGATAGTACCGGCTATCGATATGAGTGGGCCTTGGGTTGCTGTTTTCGGGCTTATTTTGGGGGCTCTTGTTCTACATTTGATTGACCGCTTCATTCCCCACTTCCACCCAGCGTTGGGTGCAGAAGGCCCGCCTTCGAAATTATCAAAAGTCTGGCTGCTTGTCATCGCGATTACTATCCACAACTTCCCTGAAGGGTTGGCTGTGGGCGTCAGCTTCGGCACGGGAAACGTGGCAGCGGGACTGGTGGTCGCTACGGCCATTGGGCTTCAAAATATGCCTGAAGGACTGGCAGTTGCATTGCCCTTGTTGAGAGAGGGATATAGCAGGCGAAAATCTCTATGGTATGGGACGTTGACGGGGTTGGTCGAACCTGTTGGTGGTCTGTTAGGCGTTGCGCTTGTGTCCATTTTTCATCCTATTTTGCCTTGGGCACTTGTTTTTGCCGCAGGTGCCATGCTTTTTGTCGTGAGCGATGAGATGATACCTGAAAGCCACAGGAAAGGGTTTTGAGAGAGAAGCAACTTTTGGATTGATAATTGGGTTTGTGGTCATGTTGTTGCTCGACTGCATTTTTGCATGAAAATACCTAGAGGACTAATGAATGAAAGAGTTCACTGAGAAAGAGCTTGCTCAATACAACGGGAAAAATGGAAAACCAGCATATGTAGGGTATAAGGGAAAGGTATATGATGTATCAAACAGTTTTCTCTGGAAAGATGGAACACATCAAGTTCTTCACAACGCTGGTATGGATTTGACAGCTGCTTTGAATCATGCTCCACATAACGAAAATGTACTCAAAAAATTCCCAGTGGTTGGAATCCTACATAGTGCTGGTGTTTCAAATAAGCCATCATAAACCATGAAACATGCAACTCCTGTTTATATAGAAACGGAGATAAAGGATATACCACAAGCAAACTCCCTCTTCTTAATTTTCAGATTTTAACTACTCCGC
>CBETPM010000099.1:0-4329 GCA_965538135.1 Candidatus Bathyarchaeota archaeon | reverse complement strand
AAATTCCTATCAAAGCAATATCTTGTGCTGTAAAATATTTATCAGCTCTCATGGTTTTCGCCTTTTCTGCTTTGAATTACCATTCCAACCGTAAACGCGGCTGCCAGCACTAGAAAGACGCCGAGGATTCCAGCCAGCAAAGTTGAAAGGTATGCATTTTCGATTGTTGGTATGGTGTAGTCGGGCATTAGTCCTTTCCATGGTGGTTTAGGTTACTCTATTTGAAAGGTTTCCGCAACTTTTTCCAGTCCGTCTGGAAACTCTGAAGCGAAAGGTATCAGTGTTGCAAGGGCGATTATTGTGAGGATTAATGCTTTAAGGTATCTTCTCATCTCCTTTCCCTCTCAAAAAAGCTATTCCCCCAAGCACTGCGGGTTGAAGTCTCCAAAGCTGGGTAACAAGAGTTGTTGTTATCGCAGCTTCACCTAAACCTATTAGAACATGCCAGAAAAGCATGGCTGGAACCGTAACTGCTGCCCCGCCTACACTGGAGAAGGCTGGAGAAAAACCTATTTCTAAACCGCATGCCAATGCACCTAGAACCACTGAAAGCCAGGATGCAAGGAAAACGCTGAGGAAAAGGCACCTTTTGCTTGTATTGTTTCTTGTTAGCATTTTAACTAGGAAGAAGCTTAGTCCGCCTATTATTGCCATGTTGAAAACGTTTGCTCCGAAGGCGAATATGCCACCGTCTGCGAAAAAGAGTGCTTGCATCAAAAGAACAATGGTCATTCCCAGAATTGCAGCGTAAGGTCCTAAAAGCATTGCAAGGAAGGTTCCGCCAACCAAGTGTCCACTTGTTCCGTAAGCTATTGGAAAGTTTATCATTTGAGCGGCGAAAACGAAGGCGCTTGAAACCGCTAGTAAAGGAGCGAGAGCCTTGGGATATTCTGCTTTGGCTTTTTTCCAAGACCACACAAGCAGAATTACGGATATGGCGTACATGAGGATGCTGATTTCCGGAGTTAGCAGACCGTCTGGAATGTGCATTTGGTAGCACCTTTTTACAAGATAGTGTTACCAACCGAAATAAAAACTTTGCCCTCTCCAACAGCACATACAACAAAAGTTTTATGGCAAAACCTTTAACTTGAAAACGGGAAAGCTCATGTCGAAAATAATTCGTGTAGGAGTAACTTTTCCTCCAGATCTGCTTAAAGATTTTGACACGCTTATAGGAAAAATGGGCTACCAAAACCGCTCAAAAGCAGTTCAAGACGCTGTAAGAATGTTCCTTTCAGAGAAAAAGTGGCTTCACAAAGAAAAGGGGACACAAGCCGGAGTTATAATGCTTCTCTACGACCATGAAGTTCGTGGCTTAGAGGAAACCCTAACGCATATACAACATCATTACGCAAACATAATTTGTTCCACAATGCATATCCATCTAAGCGAAAGAGAGTGCCTAGAAGCAGTAGCCGTGAGAGGCGACGCCTCAAAAGTTCGAAAACTCAGCGACGAGCTATCAGCAAAAAGAGGAGTAAAAATCTTAAAAACCATGGTTGTCTCAGTCTAGTCCCTCTTTCCAGTCAGCTCGAACATCTTATCCAAAGCCTTTCTCGCCTGCCGAGCCACTGGCTCCACAACCGTAACCACATGCTTCTCTTCCTTCAAAGCTAAATAAATCCTCTCCAACGTGTTCAACTTCATGTTAGGACAAACAGCATCCTCATAAGCCAAAATAAACTCTTTTCCAGGATTTTCCTTTCTCAAACGATGCAGAAGCCCCTCTTCTGTGGCCACGATAAACTTTTTGACGTTGCTTTCTTTTGCATAACGACACATTTGTGATGTGCTACCAACAAAATCAGCCATTCGCCTCATTCCAGCGGTGCATTCAGGATGAACCATAAGAACAGCGTCAGGATGCTGCGTTTTAAGCACTTGCGCGTCTTCAGGTTGAAAAAGCATATGGGTGGGGCAGAATCCCCGTTCAGGAATTGGAATAATAGTCTTTCCAGTCTTCTCTTGTACATATTCCGCCAAATTATGATCCGGACCAAAAAGGACTGTTTCCGCGTTTAAAGCCTCAATAATTTCCACAGCGTTTGCCGAAGTGCAGCAAACGTCACAGTAGGCTTTGGCAGCTGCTAAAGTATTTACATACAAAACCACGGGGACAAGGGGATACAGGGCTTTCCATTTTTTAATTTCATCCGCTGTAAGCATTTGCGCCATTGGACAACGGGCACCCGGAGATGGCAGTAATACCTTCTTTTCCGGGTTTAGAATTACGGCAGATTCTGCCATGAAATCTACTGCGGAGAAGACGATTATTTCTGCTTCTTTTTCGTTCATGGCTTTTCTACTTAGTTCTATGCTGTCTCCGACATAGTCTGCGATTTCTTGGATTTCTGGTCTCTGATAATTATGAGCTAATATGATGGCTTTCTTTTCCTTTTTCAGGTTCTCTATCTTGTCAACCAAATTCACTGAAGTTCGCCCTTTCTCAAAGATTATGTGATAAAGTTTTACAACTAAACAGCCAAATATATACCCTTTTATCCTAAAAACGCCTTTTCACATTTTTTCTTAAAAGCAAAAGTCCAAGCATTGCCGCTAGACCTACAAAAGCCATGCCTCTCGCATCACCCTCTTGCAAAAATGACAAAAATATAAGAAAAGAAAGGGCACCGCCAACAACTGCCAGGCGATTAAGGTCTGATGTGGAGTCTTTCCAATCAAATTGTTTAATAAACTTTAACAAACCAAAAACAAGTGCTAAACCCAGAATCATTAAGACAATTGGGATACTAATAATGTGGGGGCCAGCCCAAAATAACAGGAAAAAACTTGTGCTTCCCGTCAAACCCATAGCAAACAAGAGTGTAGGGCTTCCCTTTTTCTTACCTGCTTGTTCCTTTTTAGCTGGAAGTCTGTAGGCTGTAAATACGAAAAGGTTCATGGCTGCAATAGCCATTAAATAATGTGTTAAAGGTGGAAAATAGGCTGTTAAGAAGAAGAATCCAATGGCAGTGTCAACCGCTAATACTGCTATCAAAAATTTTAGAGTTTTTCTGCCAACCCAACTTTCAAGCCTTCTTTCGGGATAGGCGAGTTCCACAAGAACTATGGGAATACTTATGCTGAAAACAGCGTGGTAAATGATGAGCATCTCAGTCCAAACCCAGTTCACCTCTAACCATCTACCATAAACTCCCAGAACTCCCAAATCCACCCAGTAAGGGTCAAAAAAGCTTTTAACAAGCAAACCTTCCTCCAAAATTCCATAAGCAGCGCCCAGCAAAAGAACAGCCCTAAAATCTTTTCCCCAACGAACTTTCAATTCGCGCACTACAATTGCGCCGCCACCATACAAAGAAGCAAGAAACAACAAAGCCAAAGGATTAAAGAACTCAAGGGGCGGAGAAGAACCAGAGAGCAACTCGCCTATAGCGGGTGCGAGAAAAAAGAGAACTAGGGCTGGTGGAATTTTAACTCTTCTCAACTTGAATCCTTTAAGGTGTTGTAGAAAGCTCCACAATTGGGACATTTGCCACGTGTTCCATAAACTGGTAAGGGCTTCCCACACGAGGGACATCTATATTTCTCTCGACTTTCCAAAAGCCATTCTTCAACTTCGCCCTTCCTGATTCGGTCAAGGTTTGCCCTCAAATCTACTACATTATCTTCTAAGTAAGATTTCGCTAGTTTCTCAAACTTTTCGCAGGAACCACTTTCATATTTGCTGCATTGATAGCAAAAATCTAAGCCCTTAGCCATTAAACACTGTACAATTTTGCAGTCGTATCCCCAGATTTCCGGAGTTAAAGCCATGCACCCTTCGCAGCGAACTTTCTCTGGTGGACATTTAAAACTTTTTGCAAGATTTTCTAAAAGTTCACCATCATCCTTGTAAGCCCCATAAATCCCACAAGCACCACAATATAGCCCGCATCTGCCAACCAGATCTTTGTTAATCATTCCTAAACTCTCCGTTAAGATGCTCTATATCAAGGAGCTACTAGTTTAAAAGTTTAAGAAAACACCTTTAAACTACACAATTTTATTGCGAATTAAATTCTCATAAACCAAAAAATCACCGACAAAAATTTCAAGTCTCACATCGTCTACGCCCTTTTTAACATGAATCCTTTTCCTTCTACTCATAATTATACGCCAAGAGTTTATTAAATCGCAAGTATTAATAAACATTTTTATCAAACCGTACAACCAAAATACAACAAAACATAATGCGGCAAGCCGTATTTGAACCGGCGAACCCCTACGGGGAAAGGATATAGGATCGTTGAAAGCCTGATTTTAAGATCGAAGAGTCGAGATAGATTGTCTTACGATTCTCCTCTTATTCTATAAGGTACATCTTAA
>CBETPM010000098.1:0-4333 GCA_965538135.1 Candidatus Bathyarchaeota archaeon | reverse complement strand
TTGTTGTTTGCGGTTTGTGTTAGAGACGAATTATAGTTGAAAGTTAAGGCATAAGCGTCTTGCAGAACCGTTGTTATATATTGAAAAGACGCGGTTAAAGTGTAGTTTATCGGACTAAGCCTTAGAAACGTTCCTCTGGCTTGGGGTTCTGCAGAGTTATGGGCAAAGGCATAAGCATTAAAAGACGTTATTCCCGGTTCATGCACGCTTTTTGCCAAGACTATTAGGAGGGCTGGTCCATTAATGCTGTTGGAAATGGTTATGTTTAGGCTTGTTATGCCATTACATTGCACGACATCTGTTGCGTTGAAATAGTTTTCTGCGAACACGTAACATTTGACATATGCTTGAACTTTGCTTCCATAATTTTCGGTTGAAATTTCAAACTGGTAGATTTTCTTTTCTGTTTCGTTGAATGACGCTGTTAAATTTACGGAAACATCGAAAATCGGTTTTACCTCAATTCTAAACGACACGTCACTTATTTTTAGAGCTGAAAAAATGTCGGCGTAACTTAATGCGTAAAGGTTTTCGCTGTTAAGCCTTGAAACCTTATCAATGTCCAACTCGTACGCATTAAAAGCGCCAGTTTTAGCTAAACCAAAAGTTTCCAGCGTGTTTTGCGGGTTTTGTCCCCAATTTTCTGGTTCACCATCATTTAACAGTATGTATTTCGAAATTTCTCGACATCTTTCTCTGAGGTTTTCGTCTAAAACGTTGTTCAAGTAAGGGTAGAGAAGCTTTGACGTACTAGCCATCGCCGAAACAACCAGAATAACCATTAAGGAACATGCGAAAAAAGTGTCGATGGAAATCGCTGGCAACTCTTAACTCACCTTTGTTAAGTGACCATACCGTACATGCCGCCTAGAAAATTCTGGGAAAGCAAAAGCGAAATGTAGGCTGTAAGCACAAGCATGGCTGAGTATTTGAAGCCCGCGGCAAGGGTTCCTTCATTCACCTTGCCCACAAAGAAGCCTGAAAGCCAGCACTGCAGTATTATGCCAATGGAGAATAGGTTCACTTGGTCCTGCATGACTTCAAGAGGGAGTGCTGTGGCTCCTGGAAGGGAAATTTGTGTTAGTGCGTAAACTGCCATGGCAACCATGGTTGTTGTTAAGGCTATGAGAATGCTCCATATGAAAGCCAAAATCACATAAGGTCTAAGAAGAGACTTCTTGTTTACTTCAACATCCTTCTGTTTCTCGCTGTAATCTGTCAGTATTTCCAAAGCTGCCGCAGAGCCTCCACCAATTTTTATGGTTTCCACAAGTATCAGAAAATTAACCAGAACAGGCCACGTTTGAATCTTCCTTTTAATATTGCCGAATATCTTTCTTAGGGAGACCCCCCATTCCATCTGGCTTCGTATAAGCTGCAAGGTTTCTGTAAACCTTCCATACCCCGTCCTTTTCGTTGCGTGGATTATGCTTTTTTCCGGTGAAAGCCCAATTTTTCTTGCTTCTGTTACATCTCTGAGAAAGCTTGGTATTGAATTTTCCGCGTCGCTGTTAATTTTGGCAATTTTCATGTAAACAATGGCTGGGGGAATAGAAACTGTCAAAAGACAGAGGGTTGCCACCAACGGAAAGGTTTGAGGCGTTTTAAGGAAATTTAGCATTGGTAAGTAGGCAAGCAGGGCTATAAAAGCTGAAATGATGATTAAGGGAAGAATGGCAGCATAGTAGGGTTCGCGGAGTCCTACAAGGTTGCTTTTTCTTTCAGCATGGGCGATAACCATGAAGATTACAGAAATCATAGGTGTAACAAAGAATATGAGAACGCACACTACTACAGGTGATATGCCGGGTGTTCCACTCATTTTCATGGGTTCAAAAACCGATGTTGTTGCGAAGACTATGAAGAGGATGTAGGAGCACAATGTTACAATTAGCATAACAGCGTAAGCTTCCACCAGTGTGCCAAGCTTTTCAATCGAACGGATAGCAGATGCACTTTGAACCTCAAAGATGGAACGAAGCTTGCTTTTAAGATAGTTTACAACGTTTCCGCCGCTTCTTACCGATGAAACATACCCTAAAAGGAATTCACGATAATTTTTTGACCTTGTTTTGTTTGCTCTTTTATACATGACTGTCAAGGGGTCGTAGCCTAAAATTTCAACTTGTCTAACTATCTCTTTTGCTTCTTTTTGAAATGTTGGAAGCAGGCTTATGCTGCAGAGTTTTTTCCAGCTTTCATAAATTGTAACGCCGCTTGCTGAAAGTAGCGTAAACAGAAGAGCGGCAAAAGGCAATTCACGATCTATTTCCGCTGTCTCTTCTCTACGAAATAAACTTAGCATCCACCCAAATATTTTAGGACCCTTCATTGGCAACTGCATTTTCTCACCACTTAGAATTCTCCAAAAACTCTTTCTGGAAAAGCTGCGGATTGTTGTAGTATTTACTTAGAACCTTGTTCACGCTTCTATAGTCGCGGATATTATGCTCTACCATATGAAGAAGCACTTTTTTGCGGTATTCAAGCTCGTCGATCAGTTTTTCCATAGGAATATCGAGGCTTGTTGCCATTTTCTTCAAAAGATAGCTTTCAGTAAGGTTTTCCTGGAAAGTATCTGTGGAGGGGTTCCAACTGAAAACTTCTTGGAAAGCGTTTACATCCTTTATTTCGGAAACGCTTATGAATTTTCTGCTGGATAGACGTTTTCCAGATTCCAAGAAAACTGGCGTTCTAACATGCTTTACGTTTATGACGCAGTTCATCAGTGGAATTATGGATGACGGAATGTTCATGGGCGGCTGGGTAAGCCTTTTTATGGCTGTGTCCACGTCCTCAGCGTGCAGTGTGCATAAGCCACCGTGTCCCGTGGCAAGGGCCTGAAACAGCACATAAGCTTCTTCTCCTCGAATCTCGCCTACAATTATAAGGTCTGGACGATGCCTAACAGCCGATTTAATCAAATCGTAAAGGGTGATTTCGCCTTCACCTTCCACTCCAAAGCCTGATCTTGCAATGGTGGATGTCCAGTTTTCATGGGGCAGGTTTATCTCCGCCACTTCTTCTACAGAGATTATTTTATGGTTTGGGCGTATGAGGCATGCAATGGCGTTTAAGGCTGTGGTCTTTCCTGCGCCAGTGGCTCCGATAATCATCACTGACATTTTGTTTTCCATTAAAAGCCAGAGGTATGCAGCTATGCTTTCGTTTATGGTTTCGTTTTCAATAAGGTCTATTATGGTGAAGGGGTCCTTGCGGAATTTTCTTATGGTGAAGGATGTTCCTGAAGGGGTTGTCTCTTTTCCGAAGGATACTGCGAGGCGGTGTTTTTCGGGTAGAGTTACGTCTACTATTGGGAAGGCTATGCTTACGTGTTTTCCAGCCTTATGAACTATACGCATTATGAAATCGTCGAGTTCCTGCTCGTCTCTGAACATTATGTTGGTTTTAATGTTTTCGTATTTTCTGTGCCAAAGGAAAATGGGCTTGTTTACTCCGCCGCAGCTTATGTCTTCAACATAGTCGTCGTACATTAACGGGTCTATTTTTCCATAACCTACAATGTCTCTTTCAAGGTAGTAGAGGATTTTTCGCATTCCAACCGGAGAGATTCCAGCGAAGGCTTTTTGATGGTTTGAGAGGATTATGGGCATTTGTCTTCTAAAGGATTCAGCAAGCGTTTCTTCTCCTTCTGGAGCTTGAAGCTCATACTCGAGAATGTTTCTAAGTCTAAAATAGCCTTCCAGTTCTTTCTTGGTTAGGGGGAGTTCGTCTAGAACGTAGAGATATTCCAGCGTTTCTTCGTTTTGAATTATCGCGGCGTAAGAGAAGGGAGGCTTTAGCGGGTAATATTCTATTTCTGTGTAGCCTTCGGGGACGCTCCATTTTTTTACGTTTAAAAATTGAACTATTTCTTTTTCGCCTTTCATAATTTCCTTGTAGTCTTCTTCACTTTCAGCCTTATTTTTGTGTATTTTAAAGCTAAACTTCATTTTATTCGCTCTCCGCTGTGCTTTCCAAAAGGACTTGCAGGGTTTGGCCGTTAACGTAGCATTTTATGTGAGCTGCGCCGTATCCGCTTTTATAATGGCCTATTGCTTTTGCTTCGCTGGGAAGGTAGATGCGGGTTTCGCTTACGTTGGTGGGTGTGTTTCCGAAGCCTCCTTCTATCCATGTTTTTGTTGTGTCGTTGTGTAGTTGGAGCCAGTAGGCTTTATTTCCTATGGTTGTGGGCATTTGGAGGAAGGTTTCTGCTGTGGCGTTTGTCTTTATAGAAATGGTTAGGAGTTCTGTGGTTTTGGCTGCCACGTGGTTCATTAGGTTTTTTAGTTGTGTGAGTTCTGATGTAAAGCGGAAGGTTTCCGTGTAGGTT
>CBETPM010000097.1:0-4342 GCA_965538135.1 Candidatus Bathyarchaeota archaeon | reverse complement strand
AACGGTTTCACAAACTGCTTTTTCAGTTGATCAGGTTAAGGGAATGAAACAGTGGACGCTTTATCCAATAGCATTTTTGGGCTTGTGTATAACAAGGTTCATCATAGCTTTTTCGAACTCGCTAATTCAGCCAGTGCTTTCAGTATACGCTAATGAAGTTTTGGGAATACCCCCGGCTGAAGTTGGCATGCTTTTTACAGCTAGAGCTATTGCAATGCTTCTTGCAACTTTACCCATGGGGGCCGTGGCAGATAATTTTGGAAGGAAACCCACACTTATCTTAGGCAATGTTGCAAATGCTTTCGCTACCTTTTTGATAATATTTTCTGGAAGTTTCTGGCCTCTGCTCTTTTTAATGATGTTAAGGGGTTTCGGACGGGCGGCTATTAACCCTTCACTTACAGCCATATTCTCAAATGTTGCTTCAGTTTCGAAAAGAGGTAGAGCTATGGGAATTTTTAATGTTTTTCAAAATGTTGGGTTGGTAGTTGGTTCTTTTATAGGTGGTTTTCTTTATGAAATTGCTTCGTCAGAAACTCCCTTCGTCGCATGCCTTTTTGTAGCTTTAATTGGTGTTGTTGTGGTTTTATTCACGGTTTCCGAGCCTAAAAGCCGTTAAACTACTTATAAACTTTTACCGGTTTGCCTAACATTTGTGTGTTTACTTCTTTTATGCCTAAACCATTCTGTTTTGGGAAAACCCTTACAGAATTTTTTACTTTGGTTCCGCCTTTTTTCACAAGTTTATCTTTTTGGAAAAAGTTAGAGTCTAAGTCAGCGTATTGGATGTTTTTTACTGCTGCGGCAAGATGGGTTCCCGCGGCTATGCCTATGTCTGATTCGCCCATACATCCAATCATGCACGGTATCCCAGCGGATTCTGCTATAGCGGCAATTTTTCTTCCTTTCAGTATTCCCCCGCTTTTCATCAGTTTAATGTTTATCAAGTCCACGGCTTCAGCTTGTATTAGACGTAAAGCATCTTCTGGCGAATGAACGCTTTCGTCAGCCATTACTGGTATTGGCGAGTCTCGCTTAACTTTTATTAAGCCTTTCAAATCTTCTGCTGGAACCGGTTGCTCTGCAAATTGAATGTTAAACTTTTCCATCTTGTTTAATACTTCTATGGCTTGTTTAGGTGTCCATCCTTGGTTTGCGTCTATCCTTAACTTTACATCTTCGCCGACTGCTTCGCGGATCATTTTTATACGCGCTAAATCTTCCGCGGGGTTTATGCCAACCTTCACCTTTAAAGCTTTAAACCCTTTTTTAACGGCTTTGACGGCGTCTCTAGCCATTTTCTTAGGCGATTTTATGCTCAGGGTTATATCGGTTAAGACCTCTGTGCGGTATCCGCCCATCAGCATGAAGAGGGGTTTGCGGGCTGTTTTTCCAAGAATGTCATGCAAGGCAATGTCAACTGCTGCTTTAGCCGCAGGATTTCCCTCAACAATAGAGTCCATAAGCTCTGTATCCTGCTCTATTCTTAAAGGACACTTGCCGATCAGTTTGGGGGCAATTTTATCAAGAACTTTGATAACAGTTTCTTGTGTTTCGCCTGTTACTCTTTCTGAAGGTGAAGACTCGCCCCATCCGACAACGCCGTAGTCCGTGAGTATTTTTATTATGACGTTTCGGCTTTCAGTGGACGCGCCGGGAGCTATTCTGAAAGGTTCTTTATAGGCGAGGTTTACGCGGTATATTTCGATTTGTTGGATTCCCAATTTAGGTACGCCACAAATAGTTCTGCTAACTTATAATGAAAAGCTTTACTGAAATTCTTCAACAGGCTTTTGTCTACGCTTCCTTAACCCTCTAAATTTTAGTTTTGCAGTTAAAATCTTCTCGGTTGCAAATAATCGTGAGGCAGCATACATTACTAGGATAGTGAAGATGGCAACGTAAATTATGCCTAAAATGGCAGTCCAGTAGTCGCCCATTATCACCGCCTTGGAAGCTATGATTGGGTGGCTGTAGGGAATAGCATAGAAAACCATCTGTAAAGCTAAGGGTAAGGAACTAATGTTAATATACATTAAGGCTAGGGCTGGAATGAAAATCACTGGGTAAATGTAGCCGACAAGAGATTGGGCACTTCGCACGTCTTCTGCGAAAGCCGAAATTATAACGGCTAGAGCTAAGGCTGATATCAAAGTAACAAAGAGTGAAATCCCCAAAAGTAAGTATCCAAAAAGCGAAGGAACCAAACCTAAAGAAGCCAAATCCACGGAGATTTCGGCTGGAATCTGCATGGTGAAGGAAAAGAGCATGTAATTGTAGCCTATCATAAAGGCTAAAGCGCCAACTGCAGCCACGATAATGGAGCCAGACAACTTCCCCATAAGAATGGCAAAGCGGTCCATGGGCAATGTTAACAAAGTTTCCAAAGTTTTTTCTTCCTTTTCCATTGCCACGGATGTTGCGGCAATTTGCATAGCCACCTGCAACAAAATCATAATAGTTATCGGCAAGGCTATGGACTGGGACATCATTAAACCGGAAAGCGATGCTGGGTCTACGCCAAATCTGATTTTGCCTTTAACAATTGACGACTTTTCCGTGTGCACAATGTCTGGTGCTTGAGCTCTGTTAAACTGGTATACCAGGTTGTCGATTAACGAAGCGCCTATACCCTCGAAAATTCCGCTTCCAGTGAAGACGCCGTAAAACCTTAAAGTAGCGGTAATGTCGGGGTCTCCGTTTAAATGTTGAGTTATGTTTTCGCTAAAGCCTTCTGGAATTTCTATTATCTGCGTAGTGTTATACTGTGAAAGTAATTGTTGAACTATTTTATCGGTGAAATTTACATTTTTTTCTACATAAATTTTAGCGGCATAATTTAATAAATCAATAAAATTTTGAGACCAGTTTCCGCCATCGTTATCTATTACTAAAACTGTAGCCTTTTGAGCTTGTTCTTGGGCTGTCTGCACCGAATAACTCATAATCACGCCTAAAACAGGAAATATTATCAGAGGAACGATTATCATTCCAAGCAGTATTTTCGGGTCTCTGACGAGCTCTTTAAGCTCTTTCTTAAGGATGTTGAAAAAGCCTTTAAGCAAGTCCAACCACCTTCGCGAAAACCTCTTCAAGATTCGCGCTTTCATACTTTTCTTTTAATTCCTTTGGGTTTCCTTCTGCAACGATTTTGCCTTTGTTAAGCAAGGCCACTCTGTCGCATAGGTGCTCAACTTCAAGCATGTTATGGCTGGAAAGCAAAACCGTCACATCATGCTCCTTAACATAGCGTTTAATAATTTCCCTAACATGAAAGGCATGTAGAACGTCCAAGCCGCTTGTGGGCTCATCTAAAACGGCAAGCTTAGGCCTGGTCATTAGGGCTCTGGCAACCAGAAGCCGCCGCTTCATACCCTTACTGTAGCCTTTAGTCTTATCCTTCAAACGTTCACCTAAACCAGTAATTCTTGCTGCCTCTTCAACCATCATGCGCATTTCACTTTCATTTTTAGCGTTAAATTTAGCCATGAACTCCAAATATTCCCAACCAGAAAGATGTCGATAAGCTCCAGCCTCTTCAGGAAGATAAGTTATAATTTTACGCACTTCCGCAGCTTCTTTAACAACGTCTAGACCGAAAACTCGGGCAGTCCCCGAAGTAGGTAGCAGTAAGGTGGAAACAATCCTTAAGGCAGTTGTTTTTCCAGCCCCGTTGGGGCCTATGAGCCCGAAAATTTCGCTAGGTTTAACATTAAAACTTAGCTTGTTTAGTGCATGAATATCGCCGAAAACCTTAACCACGTCAACAGCTTCTACAGCTAAACTCAATTTTGAAGACACCGAGACCTAAACTCCTTGTCAGACTTTTAAAAGCATTATGTTTTCTCGTAGAGAATCGTATTGGGGTAAGCTCATTCCTTATCAAAACAAATAATTAGGAACTAATTCTATAGTAATGGCTTCATAGAAGGGAAAGTAAAAGTGGAAATAGAAGCAGAATTGGAGAAGATTCTTAAAAAGGCAACAGATTTCGGAGTTTCCTATGCTGATGCTCGCTACCAGCAATATGATTACGAGCTTATAACCGTGGAAAACAAGGTGCTGAAGAGCTATTTGTCTAGGAGATTTGTAGGTGTAGGAATTAGCATAGAAGTGAACGGAGCCGTAGGCTATGCATCTACAAGTAACCTAACCATTGAAGGGTTAGAAAAAACATTAGAAAATGCTGTTAAAGCAGCTAAATCTATCAAAGAAAAGGAAAAGCAGCCAAGTCAAAGAGAAGTCAATCAAGCAGAATTAAAATTTCAAGTAAAAATCGATCCGATAGAGGTTTCTCCAGAAGAGAAAGTTTCAGTGGCCATAGACGCGAACAAGGCTGCTT
>CBETPM010000096.1:0-4370 GCA_965538135.1 Candidatus Bathyarchaeota archaeon | reverse complement strand
GAAATTGAGGAAATCGCGGCATTAAAAGATGAATCGCGAGGAAAAAATTGTTAAAATAATGCTTACAGTGAATGCTGAAGCCCAAAAAATTTTGTTCCATAAGAAAACTTTGAAGCCGTCAAGCATCCCGAAAGGAATAAGATTGAAGAGGGCTATCCAAGCATTAAAAAAGGCGCCTAACATGCATATTATGGAATATTGAGGGGCAAGAAAGGCAAGGGTCAAACATGCTGTTGAAAGTATTATATTTGTTGCTGGTCCTGCAAGGGAAATTTTCCCAACACTCTTCATGTCGGCAAACCCGGAAACCATAACTGCACCCGGAGATATTATCTTAAAAAATGGTGAAATCACCGAAAGCAACGTTAAAATGGCACCTATAAATGTTAGTCGAAATTCTGCCCATAATCCCCTTTTTTGGGCGACCAGTTTATGAGCGAATTCGTGTATAAAAAATGATGTAGCTAGCAGTAGTGTGAATAGTGCTAGAGAATAAGGGTCTATTTGAATGTAAATTGCTGGAGAAAAACCTATGCATATAACAAGTAATACTGCTACTGTTAAATGTTTAATCTCTTTTTCGCTGAAACTAAACTTTTTCCATTGAGGCTTAAGAACTCCGTAGCTAACCGTGTATTCATAGGGTTTTTGTTTCTGAATAATTACTTTAGGAGTTTCCATTTTAGGAGTGCGAGCCAACTCTATTTTTGGGCAGTCATGGTTTTCTGGAAGACGGTGTTCAGAGCAAAAATAGCCTCCACAATAGGGACATCTGAAAGGTAAAACTTCTTCCTTTTGGCATTTTTCACACTTCATTTTAAAGCGCGCCTTTCGTAAAATACCATCATCGTCTAACTGTTATTTGTTTCGCTTATGAAGAAAAGGTTAATTTATAAACCTCTAAAGTTAACGGTATAAAGCTAAATTTGAAGAGATCGAAATATTGGATGTTTGGGGGAAAATGTTTGAAGGCTTTCAGTTTTGTGCACGCTGCAGATTTACATTTAGGCTATGCACAATATGGTTTAGAAGCAAGAAGAGAGGATTTTGACAAGGCTTTTCAAGAGCTTGTTGACAAAACAATCGCGTTAAAGCCTGACTTTATGATCATAGCTGGAGATCTGTTTCATCAAGCCCGACCGTCAAACACCACATTAGAAAACGCCATAAAAAACTTTAACCGTCTAAGAGAAGCAAAAATTCCAGTTTTAACGGTTGACGGTTCTCATGATTCTGCACCCAACGTCATAACTGGAACAATTTTGAATCCTCTTGACAGCGCTGGGCTAATCTACCATTTGCCAAGACATGAAGGCGCTTGCTGGCAAAAACCAGACTGCTGCTACGTTTACGGTGTACCCAACTTCAGAACTAGACGTAAAACAGAGGAACTTTTGCCAGCGTTTATGGAACAGAAAAAACCGAACCCCGACCCTACGCTGTTCAACATTTTTGTTTTTCACATGGCACTAGACCTTCCTAACGTGAAACCCCCATACATCGAAGCAGAGGCTTCACCGGAAATGATTCCCGAAGGCTTCAACTACTATGCTGCGGGACACATTCACAACAGTTATGTGGAGAAATTTAAGAGCGGACTGCTGGTGTACAGCGGGTGCACGGAAACCGTAAATTACGATGAAGCCAAAATAAAGAAGGGCTTTTACCATGTTAAAGTTGATGAAAAAAGCAACATTACACCAGAATTTATAGAGTTAGAATCTTCACGCAAATTTATCGTTTTAGAACATGACTTTACTGGTTTAGCACCCTCAAAAATTACAGAATTAGCCGTTAACCTTGTGAAAGAGGCTGATAGGGAAGGCGCAATAATCATTCCATTGTTGAAAGGCGTACTACCCGTAGAGGCGTCCCGTGCTGAAGTAGACATCACCAAAATTAGAAATGCCGCGGAAAAAGCCTTACTTGTCCATCCTGTTGTTTCGCTACGTGAAAGTGAAGTTTCAGAAGAGGTTGTTCGCTCAATCTTCGAAAGCGAATTCAAAGATTTAAAGACGAAGTCCTTCGAATATTTCATGCAAATCTTTTCAGAACGACACCCCCGTGAAGAAGCCGAAAAAATAGCCCAAAGCGCCGTCAGCCTAATTGAACCCCTAACCAAGAAGCAGGAAGAGAAAGTGAAGCAAATCCTCGAGGAGCTTGTAAAATGAGAATAGAACTTGTCTATCTGGAAAACATTCGTTCTCATGTTAAATCCACCGTGCCCTTCGCAAGAGGCTTCAACTGTCTCGTAGGCGGCTTAGGCTGTGGTAAATCCAGCATCTTGTACGCTATAGACTTCGCTTTGTTCGGCGACCCCTTGGGAAGAAGCTACGACTACCTTTTACGTGAAGATGCTGAAAGTGGAAAAGTTGTTGTTCAATTTTTCCAAAATGGCAAACGCTACAAAATAACCCGCGGGTTGAAAAGGAGAGGAAAAGGCATAAGCCAGGACTTTGATGAACTGAAACTTTTCGAGAATGAAGAGCAGATAGCCAGCGTAAAAAGCGATGCGGTGGCAGAACAACTAAAAGCGATAACAGGGTTTGATAAAGAACTTTTCCGTGAAATAGTTTGGGTTAGACAAGAACACCTAAAAGAGCTTTTAGACGCAACGCCAAGAGAAAGACAAAAACGCTTGGACGAACTTTTCGGCTTATCAGACTACGAGATAGCATGGAGCAACCTTGCAGGCTATCAGAAAGAATATGAAGGCGAAAAAAGAGCCTACGAAAAAGACCCAGACATTACTGGAATGGAAACCCTAAACAAAGAATATAACAAAACAGTAGAAGATTTTTCCCTCACCGAACTAAAACTGCAAGAATTAACTCAAAAACTAAACCAGACAAAAAGGGCGCTGGAAGAAGCCGACTTAAAGTTGAAAAGGCTTGAAGCAGAAAAAACAAAAGTGGAAGAGCTTAAAAGAAAAGAAGCTCAAACACAGACAAGCTTGGCAAATATTGAAGATGCTTCTGCCAGATTAGCTGAAAAAATTGAAGAAAAAAAAGCGTTGATTGAAGAGTCTAAAAAACAGCAAGCCTCTCTAGAAGCCCAGATAGAATCTTTCAAAATCAAACTTGGAGAAATTGGCATCTCACCCAAACAACCCCTAGACACAATAAAACAGTATTTAGCCTCTTTCGACGACCAAATTTCAAGCTTAAAGGGTGAACAAGAAGCAGCCCTAAGAAATATCCGAGAAAACCAGCGGAGAATTTCCTCGCTTTCTGCTGAAAACCGTTGCCCCTTATGTTTACAAACATTAACAGAGGAATACAAAAACAGCTTATTACAGAGAATTCAGGAAGAAAACGAGAGCCGCCAAAAAACCTTGACGCAACTAAAACATGAAATTGAAGAACTGCAACGAATAAAAAGTCAAGCAAACAGCAACTTCCTAAACCTGCAGATGCTTACTCCAAAAATTGAAGAGTTAAAAAGACGCGTGGACGCGGAAAGCCAAGAGTTGAATAAACTTCAGAAAGAATTTGAAGAAAATCAGAAATTAGAAAATGAGCTTCGCTCCCAACTTAAGACGCTGCAAGCTGAAATCAGCAAGTTTGATTTAACCATGTTGGAAAATGCCAAAGCCCAAAGAGACGAAATATTTAAACAGTATTATATGATGGATTCTGAGCTGCAAACCCTGAAAAGCCGCAAAAAAGACCTTGCTAATCGTTTAAGCGAAATAAAAGAGCGTATAGACCAAGCTCAGCAGAAAATCGAGCGTATGGAAAAAATAGTCAAAATAGTGGAGATAGTTAGTAGCTTAAGAGATGCTTACAGAAGCATCCAACCCAAACTCCGCAGCGAATTCGTAAAGGTGCTAAGAAACTTTATCCAGCAAGTCCTAGACAACCTTGTAGGCGGCGAAGGACCCCTAATAAATGTTTTAATAGATGAAACTTACAGTCCCTACATCAAAAGCGAAAGCGGTGTTGAAAGAGAAGTCTC
This sequence comes from Candidatus Bathyarchaeota archaeon, assembly GCA_965538135.1. GTDB lineage: Archaea > Thermoproteota > Bathyarchaeia > Bathyarchaeales > Bathycorpusculaceae > PIXZ01. Next base: position 413 of record CBETPM010000096.1, on the reverse strand, counting down.
CAACCTTTCAGGAGGAGAAAGAACCCTGCTTGCTTTTGCCTATCGCCTAGGACTAGGTCAACTTATAATGCAGTCTAGAACGGGACATGGATTAAGCATTTTGTTGCTTGATGAACCCACTGAAAGCCTTGGAAGAGAAGACGGCTCAATAGACCGCTTAGCAGAAGCAATTTCACGCTTTAAGGCTATAGAACAAATAATTGCGGTTACGCATAGCGAAGCTTTTGCAGAAAAGGCTGAGCATGTGATAAGGCTTGAAAAAGAAGCGAATGAAAGCAAAATTTTACTTGAAAAGTAGGCTAATTCTCAACAACTCTGTTTTCTAAAACTCCAATCTTTTCGATGAAAATTTTCACAGCGTCTCCGGCTTGCAGAAATTTTGGTTTGGGCTTGATGGCGAAGCCTACACCAGC
>CBETPM010000095.1:0-4381 GCA_965538135.1 Candidatus Bathyarchaeota archaeon | reverse complement strand
GACGAAGAGGTTGAAGCTAATCCTAGGGCACGATCAGCAAAATTGAGAGCAGCTGTTAAAATCTAGCTTTGCATATAATAGAGTTCTAGAAAGCTGTTTCTTCCATTCCTTTAAGCAGCTGGTCTATATCCTTCCCGATGTTTTCGCCGGAGTATCCCCCTTCTAAAACGAAGAATATTGGCTTCTTTAGCTTTCCTATTCTTCTTCCTATTTCCTGAAAAGTTTTCTCGGTTAAACCAAGGGAGGCAAGGTCTCCCATGTGAGTGTCGAACCCGGCTGAGACGGCGATCATTTCCACTTTGCTTGTATCTACCTGACCTAAAGCGGTTTCCAAAGTTTCAAGGTATACTTTTTCTCCACAGTCGAAGGGTAGTGGGAAGTTTAAACAGTTTGCTTCTGAGGCTCGTCCTGTTCCTGGGTAGTGGGGATAGCGGTGGAGTGAAATGAATGTTATTTTTGGATCTTTGAAGACGATTTCTTGGGTGCCATTGCCGTGATGTCCATCAATGTCTAAGATCAGGGTTGGCTTGTCTAGGTGCTTAACGGCTATTGCTAAATTGTTTAAGTAGCAGAATCCTCGTGTATGGGCGCCTAAAGCAGCTCCATGTATCCCTGCGTGGTGTCCTGGGGGTCTCATTAGAGAGAAACCGTTAACCTTGGCTGCTAGGATGGCGCCGCCTGCTGCAAGTTTTGCATATTCGTATATGTTTTCGTATGCTGGAGTGTCAGCATCTTCTACGAAGCCTTTTTTTAAATTCCATACGTATTCTGCGTCGTGAACTTTTAATATGTCATCTTCTGTGGCTGGTTCCGGAGTCAAAAACTGGTAGCCCTTCTCTTTCAAAATTTTGTAGGCTTTTCTAACGCGTTCGGGGCTTTCAATGTGCCAGTTACCGTAGTTTAGGCATTTTTCTGAAAAGATTATTTTTGTTCGCATACTTATTTCCTTCGCGAAGTATATGATTAATAATTTCAAGTTAAAATATAACTTCAACGCTAAAAGTTTTAGAGCTGCCAGAAAATGGTTTCAGGAAATCCGTTTGCAGTGTTCCAACAAGAATGTGAAAAGATTTTAGGAGACGCCCTCAAGGAGATTTTTCCAGAAAAACGAATAGCTAATCTGCAACTAGAGAGGCCTCCGAACATTGAGTTTGGACAGTTGGCTTCTTCGCTCTGTTTTGAACTTGCCAAACAAACAGGTGAAAAACCATTCTTTTTAGCCAAAAGCCTAGTTAAAAGCATTGAGAAGGCGAAATTCAATCTTATAGAGCGAGTTGCACCTGCTGGTGGAGGCTACATTAATTTTCACATGGATTTCGCAAAGTTTTCAGCATTAACTCTTGAATCTATTAGACAATTAGGCGAAAATTATGGTTTTGTAAAAACTGATAAGCCTTTGAAAATTATTGTTGAGCATACGAGCGTTAATCCCCTCCACCCAATTCACATTGGTCAAGCCAGAAACCCCATGCTCGGAGATTCGCTTGCACGCATTCTTGAAGCAAGGGGGCACAAAGTTTTTCGCCATTATTACATAGATGATGTGGGGCGTCAAACAGCCGTTATAGCTTATGGATATAAAAAATTGGGCAAACCTAAACCAGAAGGAAAACCAGACCATTTTATTGGCAAAATTTACACGGTAACAAGCTGTCTTGTTGAAATTAACCGTCTCAAAAAGGAGTTGGAGCGGGCGAAACAAGCATCAGCTGCTTCGGAAGAAATTGCAAAGATTAACAGAGAGCTGGATGAGTGGATGTCCATTGCCGTTGAGCTCAAGGAACGCTTCCCGGAAATTTTTGAAAAACTTCTAGAGAAAATAGGCAAAGATGAAGACCCGGAAAATGAGATTAACGGTTTGAATCGAGCTTATGAAGCTGGGGAGGAGAAAGCCAAAGAGCTTATAAGAGAAGTTAGTCAGCTTTGCCTTCAAGGTTTTAAGGAAACCTTAGCGCGTATGGATGTTTTCTATGATTCGTGGGATTGGGAAAGCGATTTAGTTTGGAGCAACAGAGTCTCCGAAGTTTTGCAAAGGCTAAAAGCAACGCCTTACGTTTTCGCTTTGGGCGGAGTCCTGGAGTTTGAAGCTGAAAAAGTTGTTAAAGCGCTTAACCTAAGGGAAAAACTTGGTTTGAGGGAAACTTATGAAGTGCCACCTTTGACGCTTATGAGGGCTGACGGCACAACACTTTACACGACAAGGGACATAGCCTACACCTTGTGGAAGTTTTCCAAAGCAGAAAAGATAATTAACGTTATTGGGATGGAGCAAAGCCTAGCACAATTACAACTGCGTGTAGCTCTCTACGCTTTAGGTTACGAAAAAAAAGCGGACAATCTGGTGCATTTTGCCTATAACCTTGTAACGCTTCCGGGTTATAAAATGTCAAGCCGCAGGGGACACTACATAACTTTAGACGAAGCTGTGGATGAGGCTGTTGAACGTGCTTATGAAGAAGTTTCGAAACGTTCTCCAAAATTGCCGGAAGAAGATAAAAGGAAAATTGCAGAATTCGTGGGAGTCGGAGCTGTGCGATACGCTCTCGTGGAGGTAGACCCTTCCAAGCCTGTGGTTTTCACTTGGGATAGAGTTTTGAATTTTGAGAAAAATAGTGCACCTTATTTGCAGTATACTCATGCCAGAGCCTGTAGCATCTTGCGTAAAGCTGGAAAAGAGCCGGAGAAACCATCTTACAAACTGCTTAAGGAGAACGTGGAAAAGGAGTTGGTATTGTCTTTGGCTGGTTTTCCAGAAGTTTTTGTGGAGGCTGCGGAGTTTCTTAAGCCTAATGCCATTGCAGATTTTGCCATAAACCTTGCAGATAAATTCAACTCTTTCTATAACGCGCTGCCTGTGATAAAAGCTGGACCCATGGAGCTTAGTCATGCAAGACTTGCCTTAGTAGATGCGGTGAGAATTGTTTTGAGAAATGCGCTTACGCTTATTGGTGTAAAGGCTCCAGACAAAATGTAAATAAATTCGCTTTTATAGCGCTCCTTCTATTATTGCCTTTGCCGTGCTTGTCCCTATTCTGTTGGCGCCGGCTTCAATCATAGCCAAGGCATCAGCATACGTTCTTATTCCCCCAGCAGCTTTAACACCCATTTGTTGACCTACTGTCTGCCGCATTAGTTTAACATCTTCCACAGTTGCTCCTTTACCGAACAAGCCTGTAGAAGTTTTCACGAAATCTGCGCCAGCTTCTTTTACTAGTTTACATGCAGTTATTATTTCGTCTTTTGTTAGGTATGCGGTTTCGATTATCACTTTGATAATTATGTCGTTTGATAATTGTTTGGTTTCTACCACGGCGGCTATGTCGCTTTTAACATAGTCGTAATCACCGTTTTTCATGGCGTTTGGGTTAATAACCATGTCCAGCTCTTCTGCGCCGTCTTCAACCGCCTTAACCGCTTCCAGAGCCTTTATTTCGGTTAGTGACACGCCTAGGGGAAAGCCTACGGTGGAGCAGACTTTGACTTCTGTGTCTTTCAGCAGTTTTGCAGCTAGTTTAACGTATATGGGGTTGACAACTACGCATTTGAAGCCGTATTGGATGGCTTCTTTGCATAGTTTTTCGATGTCTTTTTTGGTGGCAGTGGCTTTCACGTTTGTCGAATCTATCATTTTAGCCAGCTTTTCTCTCGGAATCTCCAAACATTTTCACCAGCTTTTATTACTCTATTACTTGGTTATATACTTAGAGTGACAATTCTCTAGTCTTGTTATAAGAGCACTGGTCATGATTGGCAATATCAGTGAAGCGTCTCCTTCTATCATTATACGGTCTGCTTTTGGACTTATTTTCCCCCATGAAACTGCTTCGCGGGGTCTTGCACCGGATAGGCTTCCATCCCATTCCACAGCAGTGCTGATGTATACTGCGTAGTCTAGTCCATCTTTAAACTGGTTCCACCAGATTGTGTGGTGCTTGGATATGCCACCGCCTACTATTAATGCGCCAGTTTTTTTGGCTGTGAAGACTATGTCGTTGATTTCTTGAGAGTCTTTTAGCAAGTTGATTTTGAAGTTGTGGTCTTGTGAAAAAAGCCACAGCTGGTATCCCACGGCGCCGTCTGTTATGCCTGGCACGTATACTGGTATGTTGCTTTTGGCTGCCCAGTAGAGTATGGAGGTTTCGTTGCATATGCGAAGCCCGATTTCTCTACAGAGCTGGCTTGTGGAAACCTCTTTTAAACCTTCGTTCCATAGGCTTTGCAGTATTTTTTGCATTTTATCTTCTATTATTGCGCCGTAGCTTTCGTTTGGAACAAGCACGTTTCCTAAGCGATTTATTCCTTTTTTGTGAAGCTCCGCGTCATCCATGAAGAATGAGCCTTTGGAATAGTTTTTCCAGCATCTGGCTATGTCATGGTCGAG
>CBETPM010000094.1:0-4387 GCA_965538135.1 Candidatus Bathyarchaeota archaeon | reverse complement strand
CTTATGCAGTCAAATATTGTTTTCTTTCAAAACAAAGTAAAAGTTTATATTTCTCTCCTTTTTGCTTATTTCGAATGGTTAAAAACAATTTTAACTTTAACGGAGGAAACATAAAATGGCATATTTGACTCAAACAGCTTCAGGACAGCCAGTCTTAATCTTAAAAGAGGGAACAACCCGCAGCCGTGGGAGGGAAGCCCAAAGAAACAATATAACAGCAGCGCGCATAATCGGCGAAGTGCTAAAGACAACATTGGGACCCCGTGGGATGGACAAAATGCTCATTGACAGTTTAGGCGACATAACAATAACCAACGACGGAGCAGCAATCCTAGATGAAATAGAAGTAGAACATCCTGCTGCTAAGATGATGGTTGAAATAGCGAAGACGCAGGACGACATGGTGGGCGATGGAACAACAACATCCGTGGTGCTGGCAGGTGAGCTACTTAAAAAAGCAGAGGAACTCTTAGACCAAAATGTCCATCCAACGATTGTGGTGAGTGGCTACCGCAAAGCAGCCCAGAAAGCAGTAGAAGTCATAAACAGGATTTCCATGCCCGTAGACATTGAAGACCGCGAAACCCTTAGAAAAGTTGCTTTAACGTCTATGGCAAGCAAAGCAGTGGGGCCTGCGAAAGAGCATTTGGCTGAAATTGCCATAGACGCTGTCAAGCAAATAACAGAAAAACGCGGCGACCGTCTACTGGCAGACATCGACAACGTCCAAATCATAAAGAAAACCGGGAAAAGTCTCTTAGAATCCCAGCTTGTCCGGGGCTTAATAATCGACAAGGAAGTTGTCCATCCTGGAATGCCGAAAAAAATAGAAAACGCAAAAATCGCCCTTTTAGACTGCCCACTAGAAATCGAAAAGACAGAGTTCAGCGCAGAAATACGAATCCGAGACCCAACTCAAATGAAGGCTTTCCTTGATCAGGAAACCAAAATGCTGAAGGAAATGGTGGACAAAATTAAGACTTCAGGCGCAAACATTGTTTTCTGCCAGAAGGGCATCGACGACATGGCGCAACACTTCCTAGCAAAAGAGGGAATCCTAGCTGCTCGCCGCGTCAAACAATCAGACATGGAAAAGCTTGCCAGGGCAACTGGTGGAAGAATAATCACAGATTTGGATGACTTATCACCACAAGATTTGGGAGAAGCTGGAATCGTCGAAGAACGGAAAATAGGCGAAGACAAGATGATATTTGTAGAGAAGTGCAAAGACCCCCGCTCAGTAGCCATACTTTTACGTGCTGGTCTTGAAAGGATGGTGGACGAAGCGGAAAGAGCCATGAACGACGCCCTATCAGTGGTTTCAGATGTTATAGAAAACAACAAAATAGTGACTGGCGGAGGCGCAGTAGAAGTTGAAATAGCAAAAGAACTCCGAGACTACGCTACTAAAGTTGGCGGAAGGGAACAACTGGCCATAGAAGCCTTTGCAGACGCCATAGAGATTATACCGCGAACACTGGCAGAAAACGCCGGATTAGAGCCTATCGACATCATCGTTGAACTGCGGTCAACTCACGAGAAAATTGACGGCAGACACATGGGAGTCAACGTTTTCAATGGAAAAGTTGAAGATATGAACGCTAACGGCGTGGTGGAACCTGCCATAGTCAAGGAGCAAGCAGTAAAATCAGCAGCAGAATCTTCATCTATGATTCTCCGCATTGACGACGTAATAGCCGCAACCAAGCCGAAAGAAGAGAAAGGACCTGAAAAACCGCCTGGCGAGGAAAGCGAAGAATACTAAATTTCCCAATTTTTCTGAAAGTCCTTAATCTTAATTTTTTAACGCGTTTTCTGAAGATTCTGGAATATAAATACATAAAGCATATAAAATGTAAATTTTGAGAAAAAGTGGCAAAGGTGAGTTGAATTAAGAAAATGCTTCGCAACCATTGTAGTCTTGTCTCTTTTGGCGTCGCTGCTAATGATTTCTAATGGACAAATTCCAGCAGTTAAAGCAACAGAAGAATTCCATCAAGGCGATCTAATAATTAGCGGCAACCAAACTTACTCTATTGAAGATAAGACATTCCACATTAACGGCAGCATAATCGTTGAAGAAAACGCCACCCTAATCCTCCGCAATGCGCTGTTGAACTTTACCCAAACAAGCAGCGGACAATTTAACATGACTTTTAAAAACCCAATTAATGGTAACCCGAGGCTTACAGTTGAAAACGCTACTATAACAGGAAATGGCTACAGTCTAAACGTGTATTTTAGAGACGCTTTTCAGCCAGTTGACATGGCAACATTAAATAAACTCTATACTATCGGTGACATCTCCTTTCACTTTTGGCACTACGCTTGCGCCAACATTTCAAATTCTGAACTTTACTATATTAATATACAGCATAACGCTCTCATTGAAATTTCATATTCAACCATACAAATCTTTTATGCAAGCAATTTTACGAGCGCAAACGTTGCCAACTCTGAAATTTCAAGCGTTGACATTGGCGGCAACTCAATAGTCACGATTAAAAACTGCACAATTAACTATGCAAAAATATATACATATGCCAAAGGTTACATTTATGATTCTGTGATAGACGATGGCTATGCCTATGACTATTCACAAGTTTGGCTTTTCAACACCACAACCACGGGAACAGGCAACGTTTCCGACGCTGCTGTTGCCTATATTGGTTGGTATCTTGACGCTTATGTAACAGACTTTGCAGGACAAAACGTTCCAGGAGCCAATGTAACTGCTTACTATGAAAATGACACTCTAGCAGAATCTATGCTAACTGGGCCGGACGGTTGGGCTAGGTTAACGTTGATTGCAGGCTCTATCAATGCCACTAACGACTTCAACTGGATTGGAACCTACCGGATTATGACATATTATCATGATATGGCCTACTCCAACGTAACATGGGTGGACATGGCCCAAAACATAGAGCTTAACATAGCCTTAGGTTTCTTCCTTACCTATCCAGCCTATTACAACGGCGACATAGTCCTAAAAGATGACGAGTACCTATACATTGAAGGATTGCTTAACCTAAACGGTAGCATAATAGTCAAAGAAAATGCCCATCTATTCGTGTATAACGGCTGGATAAACTTCACACAAAAAACTGACAACCAGTTTAACATGAAATTTAAGGGAAACGCCGACCTAACATTCTACAACGGCAACATAACAGCCAACAACTACTACTTTATGATAAACTTTGAAAACAACAGCACAGCAACCATAAGTGGCTTAACAACCGGAACAGACATCCAATTTGTGCATTATTCAGTAGCTGACATCCAATATTCAACCATAAAGAAGATAAGCATTCTGCAATATACAAACGTAACATTCTCAAACTGCACAATCGACCAGATGGACATTAGTGGCAATACAGAAATCCTACTATCCGACTCTACAATAACCGGATACATCTTAATCGGAATACATTCTGCGAACGCAACCATAACAGATTTAAAACCCGGCCATATCGACTCTTGGAATTTCTTGCAAGACTGTCTAGTAGAAACAGCTTCCCTTAGCTTCGCACCAAACCTCACTATTACTAACACGAACGTTAACGGCTGGAACATAGACTTATACGGCTCTTCTAACGCGACAATCCTAAAGTCTACTTTAGAAATTATTTCATGTTACAGCTCTTCGAAAACAAGCATCTACTATTCTAACGTAACCACTTTCATAAATACTATGGACGAAGCATATTGCTATGTTCAAGACACGCCAATTCAGATGCTCTGGCTTTCTGGCGAATCAGAAGTCTGGGCTTTCAACTCAACCACAGCTGGCATACCGAACATTTCTGGCAACGCCATACTATACATAGGCTGGTGGTTAAGCGTCCATGTAATAGACCAACAAGACAATGATGTCCCTAACGCAAATGTAACCCTAACAGACTCTGAAGGACACCCCGTTGCTTATGGAAAAACCCAAACAGACGGTTGGGTAAAGTTTACTCTACTGGAGAAAGTTCTGAATGCCACTGGCACCCAAAAACAGTTTGGAGCATACACCGTAACAGTTACCTACGAAGAAAATTCCAACAGTCAACAAGTAATAATGGAAGGAAACCAGCAGACAACAATACAATTAGCCTTTATAATCCCAGAACTCTCACCCATAACAATACTACTAGCTTTACTAACTATAGCACTTGCCATATTATCTACAAAGAAAAAATAAAATAACAAACCTTCCCCCCCATTTTTATCATTCAAAAATAAACCTATATACACATCAAACAACAAAAATAACAGAAACGCTAAGGCTCCGGTAGTATAGTCCGGCCAAGTATAGCGGCCTCTCGAGCCGCGGACCCGGGTTCAAATCCCGGCCGGAGCACCATTATACCGTAGAGGGGTTGAGGTTTAGATTCCT
>CBETPM010000093.1:0-4448 GCA_965538135.1 Candidatus Bathyarchaeota archaeon | reverse complement strand
AAAATTCTCAAGATTATGCCATCTTCGTTTGCCTTTTCAACAATTTCCTGAGATTCGCGGATAAAAACTTCTGTGGGAACTATTCCCTTCCACTCTTTAGGAAGTTCACGCTTAACCTCTTTTTCCAGAAGCCAAGCCATTTCTCTTATCCCTCTATCCTTTGGAGTCTGGTTATTTTGTTGCCTTTAAATTCTATCAGGAATGCTCTTAAGATGCCTTCTGCGTATTCGCTTCCGGGGTTTACACAGTAGGTTCTTCCAATTTTCATGGAACCTGAAGATTCGTGGATATGTCCATGGAGGCCTAGGAAAGGCTGATATTTCTCAATCATTTTCTTAACGGCTTTAGAACCCACTGGAACCATGATTACTCTTCCACCTTGGATGACCGGGTTTAAATCCTTATCTAAGAGCGGGGCTTCGTCAAGTTTTGTTTGGTATGGGGGTGCGTGAAAGTTGAATATGGCATTTTCCATGTTTTTAAGTTGAGAAATGTACTTTTCAAGTCTCTCTTCCAGCTTTTCTTCTTCCTCTTCTCTTGTTGTTTTCCATGGGCTTGGGTTTACCCATCCGCAGCTAACCATTTCATGCTGGTCGTCTATTTCTATAACTTTCCCTTCGCCGTTGATTACGTGCTTATGGTTGTTTACAAGGTCGTCCACTGGGAATCTGTCGTCGTTTCCTGGACAGACAATAACCCGCGTTTCGTTTGGCACTTTTTGTGGGATTAGGTCAAGCCAGTCTTTGAGGGTTGAAAGCATGACTTTATGGAAGACTTCATCCACTTTTTTGGGGTTTTTAGCCATCTCTTCATATTCGCTTTCAGTGGTCACATATGGATAGTAGCCTATTCCCTTTATTTCCTTAACTGCCTTTTCGAGTTCGCTGGAGTCTATGGTGTGAGTCTTTTTCAGGTGGTAGTACGAGTACTTTCCATTTTTATGTTCCACTATGGGAACAATCATTTTGCCAGTTAAGTCTCCGCCACATATGGCTACATCCACTTTTAGCATAGCTGAAGCGTTCAAGAATTTTCTCCAGACTCCTTCGGAGCCATGCATATCTGTGGCGAACAGAATTCTCGTGGTTTTTGCCTCTTTTCTTTTGAATAGAAATGACAATTAAATCATTCCTTTTCGGTTTTCTCTGCTTTTTTATCTTGCTTTTAGCCTATTTAAGTTTAGAGATATGGAAAGTTTTAAATTTGGTTAGGGGTAAAATTGAAGGTTTGGGTGTTAGAAAAATGGCTTCTAGTAAACCGGGATTGTTCGCTAGAGAAGCTACAGGACTAGTGCGGGAAATAGGCTTTATGCTAGGCGTAATCATAATACTCAGCCACGTAGTGGGCCTGGGTTGGCAGAAGAGAGCCTTCCAGTTCACGGGGCCAATGCCCGTGCCTAACGACATGATGCCGGGGGGTTTGCCAGCAATCTTCTGGGCATTTCTCGTTTGCGGAATAATTGTGCTTATTACCGGATATGCTAGCGGCTATGTTACGGCTGCCATGCCACGGTCCGGCGGTGGATACGTCACGATTTCAAGAGTAACGCATCCTATACTTGGGTATATGGCGGGATGGCTGATGTTCCTTGCTGAAGCCTTTTCTTATGGCTTAATCGGAGTAGCATGTTTCGAAGCTATCATGATATTCTTTAACATCGCAGGCTATGCCATAAGCTTTGACGCCACCGTGCTTTTCGTAGGTGGTCTGGTGGTTGTCTGGGTCTTCGCTATTCTTGCTTTGTTTGGCACGAAACTTTACGGCAGACTCTTGGAGGCTATGTTCTGGATTCCAGCAATAATAACGATAGGATTCTTCGCCATGTGGATTACAGGCATAATGAACCCAGAACCATTAGCAACAGGTGTACAAACTATTATGGGTCCCACACCAAATCAATTTGTGGATTTAGCCCTGCATTCAGGTATGGCAGATAATATTCCAGGCTTCTTCGACGCCTTTTCCTATGCGTTGCCTGGAGCCTTCTGGGCTTACATGGGGTGGTACGCTACAACATTTATTGCTGGTGAAGTTAAAGAAGCAAACAAGAAGCTTCCGCTGGTTGTTGTTTCAGCAGGACTAATAATCATGCTAGTATATTTGGCAGCTTCTTCTGCCTCAGCATTTTCGGCGATGAACGTTGCTCCTCAATCTTGGACCACGAATGGCGAGGAACATGATTGGAGTTTCTTCCAAGCATATTCCTGGTTCAGCTACGGCGACGTGAATTGGACAGCGACATATGAGTATGTTGGTGTGGATCCGAATGTTACAAAATATGGTGAAGGCAACTGGACACATATAGCTCAAGGCATGGGTTTAGAAGACATTAATTTCCAGTCTGCATGGAGCACTGGGATAGCGTCTCTAATAGCTAAAGGCATGGGGTTAGACTGGCTCTGCTTAGCAATCGCTGTAGCTGGTGTTTTATGGCTTGCCAACGACATTCCACCCTTCCTACTAGTAGCTTCAAGAACCTTCTTCGCCATGTCCTTTGACAGAATGTTACCGGAAAGCTTCGCCTACGTAAGCGAAAGATGGCATGCACCAGTCTGGTCAATCATAATTACAGCTGTTGCTGGGGTATTTGGATGCATAGCCGAATCAAACGTCGCTGGCTTAGGAACATACTTCTCATTTGCAGGTGTTGTTGGAACTGACATCTTTGACTCCACCTTCCTTACACTGTTCTGTGTATCTTGCATGCTACTTCCACTTGAAAGAAAGGAAATCTTCGACAGAGCCGCAGTAAAACACTCGGTGGGCACGGTGGTAATATTAGGGTTTGCAGCAACATTAGGTGCTGGCTATTGCTTCTACACTTTCGTAAGGGAATCACCTTGGATTTTCCATCCAGAAAGCGTTGGAGACCTTTACAGCTTAGCCGGATTCCTACTTTGTATAGTGATCGGGCTGTTGCTTTACATATATCACTTATACAAGAACACAACACGCGGAATAGACGTGAGAACCCTATATCTAAGCATCCCGCCAGAATAGCCTTAAATACCCTCTCCTTTTTATTTTTCTCGTCAAACTTTGTTGGTGTGCCTCTACGTGTTTGAACTAAACCTAATCTCAGACCTAGTGGAAGAACAACTGGTAAAAGGAAGATTCCGCTGGCTAGCAAACTTTAAAGAAATCCACAAAAACTACAAAATAAAAGAATTTACATTCCCCATATACGCGACTGGAGGGCTAGAAGAAAGAGGCTTCCTCCTCTCAAGAATCTTCTCAGCCTTCGTAACTCCGAAATACAAGGTTCACTTCCTCCTCTACACCACACCCGAAATAGACACAAAAACCTTGAGAAACCTCATGATAACCTCTAAAGACAAGTTTCCCGGAGACGACTGGATTTTCTTAGGGCTAATTCAAGCAGCACCCATAAAAAAAACCGTAAAAGAAGCTGTGGAAAACATTGCTGATAAAAGGGTTGGCGTAATCCTTCACAGTCTAGCATCAAAAAGTGGTGCCGCCTCAAAAAATGTCCTTGGAAAAGCCCTCCAAAAACAGCTTAAACTCGCTGAAGCAAAGTTTGAAGCCTTCGACCTACCCAACTACCTAAAGAGTTTTGCGATCACCTTTTTCTTGCTGATACTTGGACTAATCGCCATAGCCTTCCTTGGAAAAGTTCCGCAAATTGTTCGCCTTGAAACAATTCTTGTAGTAGCAATAGTCTCCATCATAATAGGTCATAGATTCTATAAAACCCAATACCACACCACGTTGACATTAAACAAAAACGGATTTGAACTGCGGGAAGGAAAAAACGTTACAAAAGATGAATGGAGCAAATTTGACAACATAACAATCTACATTACACCCAAACGAGAAACATGCATAAGACTATATTCAAAAAAGAAAACATTAGACCTTCCCCTATCCAGAATTGGAATCTCAAGAAAAGACGCCTACAACATGATAAAACAACTGATAAAAAAGAAATAACCTATTCGATAATCGGCGTTTCTACAGCAGTGTTCCACCAAGGCTTATCCCATTTTTTGTCAACCACCGGCAACTGCTTCAAAAGACCTTCTATTCTGTCAGTCACTGTTGAAATTTCACTTTTAGACATCCACTTTTTAAGCACATCCCTCTTCTCTGCAATATTACCCAGATTAAGCCTAACCGTTAAAGCCAACTTCTTATCCTTCTTCAAAATCTTATACATCTTCTGCGCATCTATTTTTTCCGCTCCCGCTCCAATTTCATGGTCTAAAAATATTGCGCAGACATCCTTAACATCCTTATCTTCCATCCCTACAATAATCTTGTCTTCAGCATAGTAAGGATAAGATAAAACGCGATATTCTTGCTCATACTTTTTTAGCTCCTCAATCTTCTCTTTAGGCAAGTCGAAAATGAACTGGGCTTTGGAAAGAAGCAGATACTCTAATCCTATTGTGTAAAGATTTTCCTTGTAATGTTCAAAGGCATCCTTC
>CBETPM010000092.1:0-4451 GCA_965538135.1 Candidatus Bathyarchaeota archaeon | reverse complement strand
AAGGAAAACTAAGTTTAGACGACCCCCTCAGCAAGCATGTTCCTTTAGAGCTTAAATGTAGGGGAGAAACCGTAAAAATATGGCATTTAATGTGCCACTCTTCGGGTATACCAGCCTTAGCCTATGCAGAAGCCTTAATTCGCTATGTTACTGGGTCTGGCGGAAAATGGGTTCCCATTGCGAGTCCAGAAGACCTCTACACTTTCATGCGTGAAGCAAACCAATGGGCTTTAACTAAGCCTGGAGAAAGATGGTTCTACCTAAATGAGGGTTATGTGATTTTAGGGCATATCATTGAAAAAATTTCAGGCATGAAATACGACGAATACATAAGAAAGAACATCCTCGAACCCTTAAACATGGATAGAAGCTTCTTCCACAAGGAAGACGTGGATGCAGATGCAAACGTGGCTACGCCCTACATAATCACTAGAGACGGAGAATGCAAGAAATCTGTGCACCCTTACGGGGTGTATGCTGACGGCGGATTGATAAGCAATGTTATGGACTTGGCAAACTATATAAAAATGTATTTGAACCGTGGAAAATACAAGGGAAATGTTCTGCTTTCCCAAGAGCTTATAGAAGAAATGGAAAAACCAAGGGTTGAGTTGCCTCTACAAGTTTTCGGCGGAGAAGCCTACGGTTACGGACTGAGCATAATTCCAAACTTTTTGGGCTACAAGCTTGTTGGCCACGGCGGCTCAGTACTTGTCTACACGGCTTACATAGGATATATCCCAGAAAAAAGAGTTGGCATAGCGCTTTTGGCTAATGGAAGCGGATATCCCATGTCACAAATAGGCTTATACGGACTTGCTCTAATATTAGGTGAAAATCCAGAGAAACTTCCCTTTATCAAAATGGAGAAAAACTACGAGTTATTAAGCGGAGTCTATGAAACGTACAAAGGCACGATGGACGCGACTGTTAAAGCGAAAAATGGTATACTTCAGTTGGAAATTAAAGACAAGTATGTGGACATGATAATACCCTTAATTCCAGAAGAGGTTGAGGGCGAAGTTAAAAAGTTTTACACCATTCAAAGCGGCGGAAAACTTCCCGTAGAGTTTGTTGTAAAGGACAGAGAGGTTGAGCTTATTTACGAGAGGTATAGACTAAAGAAAATTAGCGACTTGTGAAGCTCTACAAAACTGTTGAAACAATAAACCACGTGCCAAAGCTCACTAGCACCACAAAGCAGAAGCTGAATATCAGGTCATATGCTCTTTTATTCAGAAAACGACGCGACTTAAAAACCGTAAAAGAAACGAAAGAATCCCATAAAAAATCGCATGACCAGTGAGTTAAAGCAAAGATTAAAAGCCCTATAAAACCGAAAAGATAGGTGTTCATTATTAGTGCTGCGCCAATAGTTGCCCACCACAAAAAGAAGTAGGGATTTGCGGCTGTTGCTAAAAATCCGGAAACAAAGGACTCATGCCTAGATTCCGCACCTTCAATGCGTATTTCTTTTTTTGTTTTAAATGTTTGAACTCCCATGTAAATCAAAATGGCACCTCCTACGAGGCTTATTACTTTCTGAACATATTCGGAGGCAAAAATATCTTTCAGGCCAAAGTATAGGAGAAAAATTAGCGGAAATTCTATTGCGCCATGTCCTAGGGCTATTAAGGCTCCGGCAGCTTTGTTTTTGCAGCCCTTTACCACAGTCACGGCGAAAACTGGTCCTGGCATCATGACGCCGGATAGGGATATAAAGATCACGGAGAGCAGGAAAAAGTAGAAGTCAGTTATGGGTTCCATGCTTCACACACACTGTTTATTCTTTTTTCAGGTTTTCATAAAGGTTTGCTGCATCTCTACTATTTCTGTGCTGTCTTTTGCCTTCGCATAAGCTTCCAGTCTTTCACTGTTTATTTCGAAGAAAGTGTGTCCCCACTTAAAAATTGAAAGCAGTTCAAATGCTTCTTTTTTGAAGTTGGCAATGTAAAGGGCTGCGGCTAAGGCTTCTGCTGTAGTAAGCTTTGTTAACTTGCCAAAATTTACTGGGTTTCCCGCTAATAGAACAGGTAAACATCGGGATGTCCCTCTCACATGTTTTAGCATAACTTCTTTAGCGTGTTCCCAACTACAGTCCAAGGCAGCAAGCCCAAATTTTTCTATGCGCTGCCTATCAGCAGCGGAAAAGGCAATTGTAGAGAAAGGGTTCAGCACAACAGCCCTTCTGGGCAGAAATTTTAGATGTCGCACTACACGGGTTAGACCGTGACGTTTTAATTTTAAGGCTGTGCATTTTTTAGGGTCGCATTGTCCAGCATGGTAAACAATGATCTTAAGCGGTCTTTGCATTTCGCCTTTGCATCCTCTGAGAGGTTATAGCCATGTTTAAAACTTGAGGAATCTTATCAACAAGGTCGGTGGCAACCATGTGGTATCCTTTTTCCTCGAAAACCATGTCTCCAGCCGCACCATTTATAAAAGCACCAGCAACAGAAGCCTCAAACGGGTCGCTTTTCTGAGCTAGAAAGGCACCAACAATGCCTGACAGAACGTCTCCTGTTCCGCCAACAGTCATGCCAGCATTCCCAGTGAAATTCAGCTTAAAGCGTTCTCCGTCAGAGATTATGTCTATTGGTCCTTTTAACAGAATTACTGAGCCTAGTTCCGCGGCTGCTTTCTGCAAATCTTCGATTTTTTCGTTCAAATCTTCTGGAAGGCTCTTGCCTGTCAGTATCATGTATTCTCCGGCGTGGGGCGTTAACACTAATGGTACGTTGAGTTCTCTTTTAAACTCTGCATAGGCTTTTAATCCGTCAGCATCTAAAAGCAGGGGTTTGCCAAACTCTTCTATAGCTTCAACCACGGCTTTTACAGCTTCTTTTGTGTCTACGTGTAAGCCAAGTCCCGGACCGAGAACAACCGCGTCAACTCTTTCTAGATATGCTTTTAAGGCTGGTAGATTGCTGATGTTTAAGTGTTTTCCTTCAAGTTTTATGGTGATTAGGTCTGGTGACATGGAAGATATGGCAAAAGCGGTTTTTTCTGGAGCAGCAACATAGACTAAATCCACGCCAGTGCGCAATGCTGCTAAAGCTACTAAAGCGGGTGCGCCAGAAAAGGTTTCGCTTCCACCGATAACAAGTAGGCGTCCAAAATCTCCTTTATGTGCTGCAGGTGAGCGTGTTCGGCTGACTAGTATTACGTCTCCAGGACCAGCATAGTTTTCCAGTTCTGCGGGTAATCCTATGTTTTTTACAGCGAGTTCGCCAACAAATTCTTTGGCGTTTTGTAAGCCTATTTTCGGTTTGTGAAAGGTTATTGTTAGATTTGCCTTGACTGCTATGCCTAAAACTTCACCTGTATCTGAATCTATGCCTGTTGGCACGTCAACAGCTATCTTAAAGGCGTTTGCTGCGTTGATTTTTTGCACTAGCTGTAGAATTGGCGGTCTTAGTTTGCCTTTTGTGCCTATTCCAAGTAAAGCGTCTACTACGATATCTGTTTGTATGTCTGGGATAAGGGTGCTGTCATAAACCTCGTAAATGGTAACTGTTTCTTTTAAAGATTGGAGGGCTTTCCAGTTTTGTAAAGCCGCCTTGTCGCCTATTTCTCTAGCCTTTCCAGCAATAACGACTATAACTTTAAAGCCAATAGATGCTAGGTGACGGGCTGCAACAAAGCCATCGCCTCCGTTTCCTCCTAAACCACAAAATATGGTCACGGGTTTTTCTGGTTTGAATCTTGAAGCAATTTCTTCGGCTATGGCGTGTCCAGCGTTCTCCATTAACTGAAGTCTGGAAATGCCGAAATATTCAGCGTTTAGCTCCAAAGCCCGCATTTCACGGCTTGTAATAAAAACCTTTGCTTCCTCGGGTTCTTGCATTTGTCCAAACCTAATATTTTATGGTGGATGATAGAAGATAAGCCTATTCCCGTCAAAAGCGCATGGCTTTTTACTTTTTATGTAGCAAAATATTTTAATGCATAGAATTGAACAGTTAAGTGAGGAAGTTAAATGCCAACAGCATTTGTGTTAATAAACACGGAGATAGGTTCAGAAGCAGATGTTCTAAAGGATTTGAAGAAAGTTGAGGGAGTTGACGAAGCCTTCGCCGTCTACGGCGTATACGACATCATCGCAAGAGTAAAAGCGCCGACGATGGATAAGCTTAAGGAAATTGTAACTTGGAAGATTAGAAGATTGGACAAGGTTAGGTCAACATTAACCATGATAGTTGTGGAAGAACAACCAAAATAGCAAACCCCTTTCTCTTTTTATTTTAACCATTAACCCTTTTACCTCACCATTTTCTAAATTTTAGTGCGTAAAATAATGAGCTGCGAACATATGCAGAAAAAAACCTTGCACATAGGGTTCGATGATACAGATTCCACTAGAAAAGGATGCACAACATATATTGCTGCTCTTTTAGTGGAGAAAATGTCAAAGCTTGGAGTAGAATTTTTGGACTATCCAAACCTTGTTA
>CBETPM010000091.1:0-4484 GCA_965538135.1 Candidatus Bathyarchaeota archaeon | reverse complement strand
TTAAATATTTCCCATAAAACAACACAAACTCCAAAATAAAAGCCTTATTTCCAACTAACACATGGAGGAATAACGCATATATTTTTAACCTCCAAACTTAACTTGATACACCACAAGATAGAGGGGGCCGTAGTCTAGGCAGGCATGACGACGGGCTCCAGAATGTAGCAAACGGGTTTGCGGACCGTAAAAGCGGAATGAAGAAGTTCTGGAGCGGTCAGAAGAAACCCGTAGGAAAAGCCAAGCGCTTTTCCGGGGAAAGGTCGTCGGTTCAAATCCGGCCGGCCCCACATTTTCAAGCGATTCTAAAGCAATGTTTAAGCAGCAGCTTTGCAAAAACGGAACAAAAAACTTGCCTTTTTCAAGTTAACATCCAATAGGCGGGAACTAAGAAATAGTTTGGTCGTTTAAATTTCACAAATATTTATGCTGGATATCTTTTTTCTTCAACGATATTTCCTGCGACAGTTATCAAAATGTTGTTTCCGTTTATTGATACTACGCTATGTTTTCTTTTCATGTTGTAGAATCGCCAAAACTTTTCCGGAATCTTCAGCAATATTTTGTTCTCGGCTTTTTGTATGGGAATCTTTTCCAGAAAACAAGAGATTTCTTCCCATTCTGGAATTTCTCGGCCAGAAATTCCTATTGTGGAACTGTCTAATGCGTAAACATAGGCGTATTCATTCCATGCAGGGTTGGTTGCTTCCAGTAGTTCCGCTGATACTTCTATTACGTTTTTAGGCTTTTCCTCCTTTGGATAGACAAGATTTACTCGTCTGCCATTCCTTTCCAAAACTTTAATTACAATTTTCCCTTTGTTCAAAAGCCTCCTTATTGAACCGTCAACACGCCCAGTCTTCCACCTCAACTTTTTCCCCAACTCATATTGAGAAAGCCCTGGAAACTGCTTTATAATCTCAAATAAGATTTTATCTGATTCTTCGCCTCTTCGGTTTTTTCTTATCTTCTTTACCGTACTCATAGTCTCACTATGTTATGTAGTTGCGGAGATATTTAAATTTTTGGAATATTCCAAAAATTTAGACCATTAACTACCAATACCATAAACAACGCTAAATAGTATCTATATTCCGATTTCAGCCAAGAAGACGATGCTATCTCGGTCCAATAAAGCTTGGCCCTCAACCAGTTAGATGGATAAGGGAGCATAGAAGCTTTGCAAGCAGAGAATGGATTGAAGGACAAGTAAGATATGGCGAATGGATAAGCGAGCACGGCAAACCAAACCATTTCCAGATATACACAATAGTTTATGAAGGAACAAAGCCAATAACAGTTTTAATTAAAATAAAATGGTAACTCCAGCAGGTTCTTGTTTATCATGCGCATGTTGCGCGAAAGAGAAAATAAGTCAGTCTTAAAATTTTAAATTTTAAACGTAAGTTTTCATCTATCCGGCCTCACCTTAAATCTTTCCCTGAAAACATGTTTAACTGCAAAAATGGGAATAAGAAAAAGAAGGTGTTAGAGGTTTCTATTCTTTTGCCATCGCTAATACTGCTTTTATTGAGATGATTACTGCGGCGGGAGCTGCAAACGCGATTATATAGTTTAGAATTCCTGTTGCCCAATAGTAAAGCAGTTCGTGAATCTTGCTTAATGGCTGCCAAACGTTTACGGTTGCAGCTACCACTAGAGCAATGGTTGCTATTAGAAATGGAGTTACTTCTTTAGTTGTTATACTTGTTATGCCAATGATAATCCCTAATATTAGCATTATAAGCGTAACCCATCCGTTGATGTTCTCGACATTTGGGTCATACCATGTTCCAGCGGCAAACGCCATATAGCCTACTGCCAGACCCATAACTATGGCTATGACAACAAACAGTAGATATGCCCATTTTGCTATTTGTTCCATCTCCATTTTAATCACAACTTCCGCATATCGATCTGAAAGTAATATAAGTTTTACTATGAAGTGCCTTTCCTTGAACAGGAACTTTCGTTTAAAACTTGGAAAGATGTTTGCTTTTGTGTTGTTTGAAGTGTTTAAAAGGCTACGTTCATCATGAAAAATTTAATATAATAAAAGGTACAATAAAAGGGAGTTAAAAGTTTTGTCATTGTAGGAGTTGTTGGGAGATGGCTTCGAAAAAGTTTTTGGAGCTTTTAAATAATGCTATTGCTCGTGAGTTGCAAGTTTCGATACAGTATATGTGGCAGCATGTTCAGTGGAGCGGTGTTAAGGGCTTTGCTGTGAAGGATGAGTTGGAGAAGATTGCGATTACGGAGATGAAGCATGCTGAAGCAATTGCTGAAAGACTCGTCTATTTAGGTGGTACGCCTACCGCGAAGCCCACTGAGATTGTTGTGGGCAAGACTCTTAAGGAAATGATACAGCTCGACATAAAGGATGAGGAAAACGCCATCAAGCTTTATAAGCAAATTATAGCGCAGGCGCGGAAAGAGAAGGATGAAACAACCACACATTTGTTTATGGGTATTCTAAGCGACGAAGAAGAGCATCATGACACTTTCACTACCTTACTCGAAGATTTAAAGTGAAACAAAATTTCCACCCATTTTTTATCTTTTAAAATTTCTGCGTTGAATGAGAATCGAAAGAGCATATTAGAAGATTATCGAAAAAGAAGAAATTTTGGTAAAACAACCGAACCGGAGGGAAAATTAACAATGAGTAATGGTAACATTTACGTGATTCAGAAACATACAGCAAAACACTTGCATTACGATCTGCGTCTTGAAATGGACGGTGTGTTGAAAAGCTGGGCTGTTCCCAAGGAACCGCCAACAAAGGCGGGGGTTCGTAGGCTTGCTGTTCAGGTTGAAGATCACCCGTTGGAATATGCGGATTTTGAGGGTGTGATTCCCGAAGGTGAATATGGGGCGGGCAGGGTTGAGATATGGGATAGGGGCACCTACAAACTTTTGGAAAGGAAAGAGGATAGGTTAATTGTGGAGATAGCTGGCAACAAACTCAAAGGCGTCTATGTACTTTTAAGGTTTAAGGGTGATAAAAACTGGTTGTTTTTTAAAAAGAAGTAAAGGCCTATTCTTCTTTTACCACTTCAGCTTCTGCAGATCTTCGGCTAATCCTTGTAATTTTTATTTTAACATGGTCTCCAGGTTTCGTGTTAGGTATAAAAGTTACCAACCCTTGGATACGCGCTATTCCCTCGCCGCGGCGGCTTGTTTCTTGAACGTCTACTTCATATTCTTTCCCGATTTCAACGGGTTTTGGTGGGAGTCTTCCTCTAAATCTTCTTTGGCTGAAGTTTCTCCTTCTTTCACTCATTTGGTTCACCTCTTTTGTTGGGGCAGGGTTTAAGCTATTTTTTCCGCGACAGCAAACTTTTCGCCTACCGACACTATTCTAACTTTGACGCGTTCACCTATTTTGCTGCGGGGAACAAAAATTAGAAATCCCTGAATTCTTGCTACGCCATCACCTCTGCTTCCAATATCATCAATAACAACCTCTAGTTCCTGATTCTCTCTGACTGGTGCTTTTCTAAAAAATGGTTTACTTGGGCGGTATCTTCTTTTGCTTCCATACCTTCTTGGTTTCTTCTGAGAGTTTTTGGTTTTTTCTGGAAGTCTTCTAGGCATGTTATGGTTTCGTCCTTATCGCGGAACCAGCCTCTCACCATAAAACTCGCATGTCGCTGGGACCATGGAGCTTCTGGCTTATGGGCTAGTTACATGCAGAAAAGTTGTTCTTTCATATAAACATTGCTAATCTACTATTCATAACGTAAAGCTTCCACAGGGTTTAGTTTTGCTGCCTTTCTTGCTGGGTATAAGCCGAATATTATGCATACGGCTATGGCGAAGATAAAAGCGATTATTGTCCATTCAGGGGAAAATACTGGTGTTATCTCCATTCTCTGAGTATCTGGCGTTTGTATGGCTGTTGTTTGCTGATTTTGGGGTTGCATAAACTTTGATAAAATTTGCGCCAGTCCATAGGAAAGCCCATAACCTGTAAACATACCTATAAAACCGCCTATGATGCCGATTAACACTGCCTCAGCGAGAAACATGCCTAGGACTGTTCGGCTTTTTGCTCCAATAGCCTTTAAGATTCCAATTTCGCGAGTTCGCTCCATAACAGCAACGGTCATAATGTTCATTATGCCTACTCCAGCTACAAGAAGTGAAATGGAACCTATAGCCATTAAGAATAGCTGAACAAGGTTTAATATATTGTCGACTTGCCGCATTAGGGCGGATGGCACAAAAACTGTGATTGAATATGGCGGAAATAGATTCTCAATTTCTTTGGCAATAGTTTCTGAATATTTTGCATCGGAAATTTTTACAAGGATTATTTGGTACGGGTCTGGTTTGTTTTTGAAGAAGGACATATTCAAGGCGGTTTCGATTGGTATAAAAGCCCAGTAGTCAAAGTTTGTTATTCCAGAAGTTCCAGCTTTTTCCAATACTCCATAAACGGTAAAAGTTTCATTGTAAACAATGTAATTATCTTTTTTAAT
>CBETPM010000090.1:0-4494 GCA_965538135.1 Candidatus Bathyarchaeota archaeon | reverse complement strand
GCAGTTTACGAGTTAGAGATGAGGAAGAGGATAAACTTTTCAAATGAACTAACCAATTTTCCAATTTCCGAACTAAATTTAGTATGGTAAACTTTAGTTAAGGTAAGAATGGCAAGCTTATGCAGGCTCGTTGATTTTCTTCCCTGTCTTTTTTGTCCACTCCTTTAAGGGTATGGCAAATTTTTTTTCCACATTGTTCCTGTGGATGCTATTATAAGTGCAGAAAGACCTTATTTTCATGTCTGGAGTTGCATAGTGAATAGCACATCTTTGCACGCGATCTAAATCTAGGTTCCAAACGTCTTGGAAGTGCATTATTCCAATCATCACTATTCTTCGCATAAACTTGCCTAACGCCTCATAGCTTCCTTTCGTGATAACATCTTTAAGTAAACCTCGAATAAGCCCAGATTTAACCATAGGCAAAAACTTTAACAACTTCATTTTAGCCATGGTTTTCTTGCCTTTCAATCCCGCGTAATAAACATCCCAAAATATTTCTGCAAACTTGTCTACATCAACATACTTTGTTATAGGCTGGTAAGTGCCATCCTTTTCAATTATCAGGAAGGTGGCGGCTCCGCACATGGGATGCATGGTAAATTCTGGATAAACCCTATTCTTTACTACGCCCATTCCTTTGGAAATGGGGACAGGCCAGTTCACTGGTCTCCAGTCCCATCGGGAAACAAGACCGTTGGTTTGCTCTTCTATGAGTTTGATTGTGTCTGGTATGGTGATGCGCATTTTTCGCATTTCTTCTTTTCTGGCTCTTCCAGCCATGGATATGGGTTGAATGTTGATGCAGCGGACCACATCATGGTTTTTCATGGAGTACTGGATTATGTCGCCTAGGTCTTTGTCGTTAACGCCTTTTGCTAAAGTAACCACCAAAACGATGGATTCTAAGCCTAATTTTCTCGCGTTTTCTATAACTCTGTGTTTTATGGGGACAAGGTCTGTTCTTGCTCTGGTCTTTTTGTAGATTTCCTCTCTTAAACCGTCGAATTGAAGATACAGAGTGCTTGTTCCAGCGTCTAAAAGCTTTTTAAAATAGTTTATGTCTTCTGCGATTCGCAGCCCATTAGTGTTAACCTCAACATGTTCTATTCCAGCTTTCTTTGCTTCTTTAATTAGGTCTGGTAAATCATTTCTTATGGTGGGTTCGCCTCCGCTGAACTGGAGAGCGTTGCAAGCCCATGGACTGTTGGCTCTCAAGAGTTTAATCATTTCCACAATTTGCTCATAAGAAGGTTCGTAAACGTAGTTTGCGGCTCCTGCATAGGCGAAACACACTGGACAAGCCATGTTACACCTGTTTGTAACGTCTATTATTCCCAAAATTGTTGGTGTTTTGTGTTGGGGGCATATGCCACAGTCGAAAGGGCAGCCTTGGACAGTTTTTGTGTGGGGTTTTTCTAAACCGTTTCCAGTGTAACGCGAGTTATACCATCCTTCATAAAACCATTTGAAAAGTTCAGCATCTCCCCAGTAAACGTCTTCAAATTTTCCGTGCTCTGGACAGGTTTTTTCTAGGTAGATCACGCCTTTTTCTTCGTAAACTCTCATGGGTATTCTTTTTAGGCATTCGGGGCATAGGCTTGTGGAGTACGCTTCAAACTTGCCTATTTCTTGTTGCATTGACATTTAGGGTTCCACTCTTAAGTGAAATGCTGTTAATTATACACCAGATTTAAAAATTAAACCATATAAATCTTGTAGTGAAAAACCACACACTAGGTGTGCACATATGAACCATAGAATAGTTTTAAGCGATGAGCTCCGCAACTTCGTAGAAACCCGCTTAAGAGTTAATCTTGAAGGAATAGAAGAAACACTGCGCCAAATATTCCAAGTCCAAGAACTAAGCGTTGAAGACTTAAAAGAAACCATGCGAAGCCTCGAAGAAAGCTTCAACCTTCTATCCCAAAAATGGAACCTCCAAATTCTCTACATCCTCTTCATCAGAAAAACCGCCAGCTTCGGCGAACTGAAAAGGATTTTAGGCGTAAACTCCCGCACATTGTCAGACAAACTGAAAATTCTAACCCAAAGCAAATACATCCAAAGAAAAGTGGAAGAAGGCCCACCACTAAAGGTTAGATATTCCCTCACAAAACATGGACGCAACACAATTCTGCTCGCACTCCCATTCCTATACTACGCAAGCGGACACCTAACAGGATAAGACAACATACATAAACACCTCTTACAAGCTCAAAATTTAAGTTAAACATTAAAATGGTTCTATGTTAGGAGCACCAATGAAGTGCGCTTAAAAATTAAAGTAACAGGCATAATTCAAGGCGTAGGCTTCCGCCCCTTCATTTATCGTATCGCAGTGAAAAACAAGCTTAGAGGTTACGTTAAAAACCGTGGAGACGCTGGAGTAGAAATACTAGTAGAGGGGGCTAGCGAAAATATCAAAAAATTTTTGGCAAATTTGAAGGAAAAAAAGCCGCCCCTTGCCCAAATCCACGAGATTATAACAGTAAAGCTTAGCGGAGAAGAAAAGTATGAGCGTTTCATTATTCAGAAAAGCAGCAGCGAAATAGAGCTTTCAGGCTCTGTAATTCCACCCGACATAGCCATATGCAACGAATGCCTAAAAGAGCTAAGAGAACCCCAAGACCCGAGACATGACTACTTTTTCATTACATGCACGAATTGCGGGCCAAGATACACCATAATTGACAAGCTTCCATACGACCGTGAAAACACAACCATGCGAGAATTCCCCATGTGCAGTTTCTGCCAAAACCAATACCAAAATCCTTTGAACAGACGTTTTCACGCTCAAACCGTGGCTTGCCCAAAATGCGGACCAAAAGTTTACCTAACGAACGCTAAAGGCGAAATAGTCAGCCCCAAAGACCCAGTAAGAGAGGCTGGAAAACTCCTATCAGAAGGTTACATTGTCGCCATCAAAGGTTACGGCGGCTTCCACGTTGCAGCATCAACAATTAAAGACCAACCACTGCTGAAACTTAGAAAAGTTAAGCATAGAAGACAAAAGCCCTTCGCCATTATGGCAAGAAGCTTAGATGCCGTAAAAACATTTGCAACAGTAAACGCAAAGGAAAAAGACGTTTTAACCTCCTATACTCGCCCCATAGTCTTGCTTAACAAGAGCGAAGAATATTACCTTTCAGATCTGATTGCACCGGGCTTGCACAATGTTGGTGTTATGCTGCCTTATACGTGTTTGCATTACATGCTTTTTGACGATGTGGATGACCCTGCCTTCGTTATGACGAGTGCGAATCCTCCGAACCAGCCTATAATTAAGGATAACGATGAAGCTTTGGAGAAGCTTGGCGATACGGTGGATTATTTCTTGTTTCATAACAGGCAAATAGCCCACAGATGCGACGATTCTGTAGTGCGTATTCACGGAGAAAATTTGGTTTTTATAAGACGCTCACGAGGTTATGCTCCAGCCCCAATAATCCTTAAAGAAAAAGCCAAAAACTGTGCAATAGGCTTAGGCGGCGAGTTAAATAACACTGCATGCATTTTACTGGGGAAAAAGGCTTTTCTTTCGCAGCATATAGGCGATGTAGAAAACATCGAAACAAGAGATTTTCTTAAAAAGGCGGCGGAACACCTAATTCGTTTAACAAATAGCAAAGTAGAAGTTGTAGCATGTGATTTACACCCAAAATTTACGACCACAAAACTTGCACGAGATTTAGCTGAACAAAAAGGCTGGCAGCTAATCCAAGTTCAACACCACTATGCGCATGTTGCGGCTCTGATGGCAGAACATAACGTGGATGAGATTGTTGGTATATGCTGCGACGGATACGGATATGGTGTTGATGGCGAAGCATGGGGCGGCGAAATAATTCTTGGAACAAAAAAACCGCCATACTTTAAAAGATTAGGGCATCTGGAAAAACAGCTTCTAATAGGCGGAGACCAAGCCACACGTTATCCGTTAAGAATGGCTGCAAGCATACTTCACAAAGTTGTCAATGTTGAGAAATGGCTACAGCAACACGAGAAACATTTTCCTTACGGCGAAACAGAAATCCAAATGATAATACAACAACTGGAAAAAACAAGCAACGCAGCAAACACTACAAGCTGTGGCAGAGTTTTAGATGCCATATCCGCCATTCTGAGCATCTGCTATGAACGCACTTACGAGGGTGAACCAGCCATGAAATTAGAAGCCACAGCCATAAAAGGTAAAGACACGCTTGGGCTAGAACCAGAAATAAAGGGTAACGTGCTAAAAACTACGCAGATGGTTTTAGAAATTTTCGAAAACAAAGAAAAATTTTCAAAAGCAGATTTGGCTTATTCAGCCCACGCCTACTTGGCTAAAGGTTTAGCCGCACTAGCCATAGAAAAAGCCTTAGAAAACGGCGTAAAATATGTGGGGTTTTCTGGTGGCGTCGCATGTAACGAAATTTTAGCCCATAAAATACGAAAAATTGTGGAGAAAGCCGAGTTAAAATTTGTTGTTCATGAGGCTGTTCCACCCGG
>CBETPM010000089.1:0-4499 GCA_965538135.1 Candidatus Bathyarchaeota archaeon | reverse complement strand
ATGAAATAGCTGGAAAAGCTAACGCGGAAACCACCGCTATAATCCTTGGGAAAGACGTGAAAGATAAGACGGCAGCCCTAGCAGAGTACGCTCAAAAAGTAATTGTGATTCAAGATTCGAAACTGGAGAATTTTAACTCTGAAGCCTACCATAAAGTGCTTGCTCAACTAATAAAAGAACACAAGCCTTTCTTAACAATGGTGGGTCATACAAGCTACGGCATAGAACTAGCCCCAAGACTAGCAGCAGCTTTACAAACGCCCCTGGCAACAGACTGTATAGACCTAACCATAGAAAACGGCACGCTGCATGTAACAAGGCAAATGTACGGTGGAAAAGTAAATGCCAGTGCGGTTCTAACCAAAGCAGAAAGCTACATGGTTACAATACGCCAAGCAGCCTTCCAAGCCCAAAAGCCCCAACCACCAGCAAATGGTCAAATCCTAGAAAAGCCATCACCACTAACAGAAGAACCAGCAACGAAACGGTTCATTGAATATGTTTTGCCACCACCAGGTGGAGTGGACATAACTGCGGCAGAAAAACTTGTAGCCATAGGCAGAGGGATAAAAGATCAAGCCAACATGCCCATAATAGAAGAGTTGGCGAACACCATGGGCGCAGCGGTAGGATGCTCCCGGCCCATCGTAGACAAAGGATGGTTACCAAGCGACAGGCAGGTGGGCAGCTCAGGAAAAACTGTCAAGCCAAAACTTTACATGGCCATAGGCATAAGCGGAGCCTTCCAACACGTCCTCGGAATGAAAAACTCCGATTTGATAATAGCCATAAACAAAGACCCTAATGCACCTATATTCAACTTTTCAGACTACGGCGTCGTAGAAGACCTATTCAAAATAGTGCCAGCCTTGAAAAACAAGATAAGCGAACTGAAATCATAATGGAACAGCAATCCAGGAGAAAACCAATGGAGTTTAAACTAACAGAGGAACAGCAGGAAGTAAAACGTGCAGCGAGAGAATTTGCAGAAAAAGAACTTACACCTGAGCTGGCTCTGGAATACGACCAAAAAGAAGAATTTCCAATAGCCTTATACAAAAAAGCTGCTCAGCTAGGCTTCACAAGCATGCGCATTCCATGCGAATACGGCGGACAAGGCTACGGAGTCCTGGAAGACTGCATGGTAGTAGAGGAATTATGCCGTGTAGACCCTGGATTAGGGGTCGCCATATCCCTAGGAAACCTCATGGTTCCTGACGTTCTTTTAAATCATGGCACGGAAGAACAAAAACAGAAGTATATTCCGCCACTGGCTAAAGGTGAGAAAATAGCGGCTGCCGCATTTACAGAGCCAGAACATGGAAGCGACATAACTCGTATGGATACAACAGCCGTGAAAAGTGGAAACGAATGGATAATAAATGGTGACAAGCAGTTCATAACCAACGCGCCTATAGCAGACACTTTCATAATCCTATGTCAAACAGACCCAAATGCGCAGCCTTCCCACAGAGGACAAAGCCTTTTCTTAGTAGAGAAAGGGATGCAAGGGCTAGAAGCAACAAAACTTCATGGAAAAATGGGAATAAAACCATGCGTGACGGGTTCCCTTTCCCTATGCGATGTACATGTTCCAGAAACAAACCTTGTAGGCGAACTAAACAAGGGCTTCTATTACGCGCTTGAACTCTTCGATGGAACACGCATAACCGTTGCAGCCCAGGCCGTGGGTATAGCCCAAGGAGCCTTTGAAAAAGCCTTGGCTTATGCGAAAACACGTAAACAGTTCGGTCAACCCATCATCAACTTTCAAGGAGTCTCCTTTAAACTGGCTGAAATGGCTATGAAAATAGAAGCTGCTCGCATGCTAACCTACAAGGCAGCCTGGCTCTACGACAATGAAAAACCCAGCCCCGTGGCAACTTCAATAGCTAAAGCCTACGCCAGCCGCGTGGCTATGGAAGTAACGGACGAGGCAATTCACATTTTTGGGGGATACGGCTATCTAGCAGAATATCATGTGGAACGTTTCCATCGTTGCGCAAAGATAACAGAAATTTACGAGGGAACAAGCGAGATTCAAAAATTAACTATAGTGAATTTCCTGCAAAAACAGCTTTGATCTCTCCCCCTTTTTTATTTACTATTTTCAATCTAATATTTGGGGATTACAAGATTATCTTCGTCACTTCGAACGAAAATATGGAATTATTTTTTCAGAGTAAGCCTTCAAAACTTGACGTGGATCGGGACCAGCATTTATGAGAAGGATGTGTTTAGCACCTGCTTTTCCATATTCCACGATCTTCTCTATACAATCTTCCGCCGTTCCGGCTACAGAAAACTCAACAGCAGCCTCCGTTGGAATAAGGTCACCATAAGCCAAGAATTTTGACACCCACTCTGAATCTGCAAGCGCTCCGAAATAGGACAGCGAACGTAACTCATCTGGTAATTCTATTTCATATCCAGCTTCAGATAATAATTCTGGTGCAGGAATTATCTGAGATTTTATAGACTCAATCTGTTTGTATGCTTCTTCCACGTCTTCAGCCACACAAGTGTACAAGTAAACTCCAGTGTCTATTTGATCGAGTGACCGCCCAACTTTTTCAGTACCTTCTTTTATATACGCCAAGCGTTTTTTATATAGTTTCGGAGAAAGGGGAATTGACAGCCACCCATCAGCCATTTCTCCAGTTAATCTTAATGTCCGAGGACTGTTTGCCCCAAAATATATCGGCACTTTACCATTAACGGGTGTGATCTGTAAAAATGCCTCTTTAAACTTCCAAAATTCTCCTTCATAAGTCACTATTTCACCTGCCCAAAATCTGCGTATAATTTTCACCGCTTCAATCAGCTTGGACACTGGCTTTTTCCACTCAATCCCAAATGGCTCCAAATTCATGGCTTCGCCAGCACCAATGCCGAGTATAACGCGGCCGCCAGATATCTGGTCAACTGTGGCAACCTTTTGAGCTAATACGGCTGGATTATGTCTATGCGGGTCGCTCACACACGTTCCTAAACTCGCTTTCTGTGTTAACACAGCAGTGGCAGCTAACATAGACCAGGCTTCTGGGACTGTTCCGGGAGGTATAAATAAAAGATGGTCTGGAACCCAGATTGAATCAAAACCTGCCTCTTCGTTAATCTTAGCTATTTTAAATAGCTTATCTACGGTGGCAGCGGGAATTGGTAAAAAACAACCAAATCTAATTTCATTTTCTGTTGAGGTCATGTTTATCAACCTACACAACTTCCGTATAACGTTGTAGCAGTAGTTTTCACTTCTACAAAAGGACATTTTAAAATTTCGCTTTTTCAACATTTTAAAAACATTATCGAATGAAAAGACTTTTATTGAAAGCAATCTTCCATTTCAACACAAAAGGTGAAAATTATGGAATACAAATATTTGAAATATGAAAAAGCAGCAAGTTTTCTAACGCCAGAAGAAGAAAATATCGCCATCATCACATTAAACAGGCCAGAGGCTATGAACGCCTTGAGTAGCGGCCTTCTAAAAGAATTAGATAGCGTCCTGGAAGAAATTAGAAATGACGAGAAAATCAGAAGCGTTATAATTACCGGCTCTGGCAGAGCTTTCAGCGCTGGCGCAGATTTAAGTGAAGCTGGTTCCGGAGGCGAAGCTGAAATGGTAGCTAGAACAGAGCTTGGACAAAAAGTATTTGATAAAATAGAAACCTTTGACAAACCGGTAATAGCGGCAGTTAACGGATATGCACTTGGTGGCGGGCTTGAAATGGCAATTGCCTGCGACATCAGAATTGCATCAGAAAAAGCAAGTTTTGGAAACCCAGAAGTAAACATAGGATTAATTCCAGCCTGGGGAGGATGCGCAAGGCTAGCAAAGTTAATAGGAAGGTCTCAAGCAGCAAAAATTATACTAACAGGTGAACGAATCGATGCCAAAGAAGCGGAAAGAATAGGCCTTGTCACAAAAGTTGTTCCTCCAGAAGAGTTGAGGTCCACAGCAATTTATATGGCTGGAACATTAGCAACAAAAGCACCTATAGCCATACGTCTAGCGAAAAAAATACTTGCAAAATCCATGGAAATCAGCATGGAAGAAGCAAACAAAATGATGGTTGAAGGCGGCTTAACCTGTGCAAAATCAGAGGACATCATCGAGGGCGTATCGGCTTTCTTCGAGAAAAGGACACCAAAATTCAAGAATAAATAAAACCTTTCTTTTTCTAAAATTAAGAAACTGAAGCGTCTAATTTTTATCTAACATTTTTTCTATCTTATCCCATGACCGTGCCAAAAGACATAAGTGAGTTATGCGCGAACCCTATGTGCCAGAAGAATTAATATTATCAGCAGGTTTTCAACCCTACAGAATACCAAATATCGGAGCAAAATCAAGCGCCCTCACTCCAAGCTTTGTTTGCCCTTTCGCTAGCGCAGTTTTAGAAAACATTCTCGAATACAAGGACTATTTTAGCGGTTTTATAGCAGTACAAACATGTGATCCCATGTGGAGGCTTTATGATATACTTAAAAAGAAG
>CBETPM010000088.1:0-4520 GCA_965538135.1 Candidatus Bathyarchaeota archaeon | reverse complement strand
TGCCAGAAATTATTTTGCTGGGTTAATTGTTTGGAAGCCTATATTCTCATAAATGCAGAGCCTGGCATGATATGGAAGGTTGCAGAAGCCGCTAGTAGAATGGAAGGTGTAAAGATGGCTCGTGCTGTGACTGGACAGTTTGATGTTGTTGTTTACGTGGAATTTCCAAAAATAGATGATCTGGGCAAGATAATTGAGAAAATTCAAGTATTAAAAGGTGTTAAACGGACGCAGACTTTGATATCTATACCGCCGACAATTAGAGTATAAGTTTAAACAATCACACCGAGCCATGTGCCTACATGTTCTCCGAAATAGACTAAAAGTGCAAAGACTATAAGTCTCGGCGTGAAGCTCAACGCCAGAAAAAAGTCTAAGCGCGTCTTCAAAAGCCCACAGAGGAGTGAAAGCAGTTCCACGGGTAAGACGGGGATAAGCCCAAAAATAGTGTAGAGAATCCACCCCCACCTATTCCATAATCTAGTAGTTTCCTCTAGTTTCTCTGCTGAAACTTTTTTTACAACGTAGTGTCTTCCCAAACGGTACGCAAGAGCATAATTAATTAGCATTCCCAAAGTAAACCCCGTTGTAGCTACTAACAATAGTGGGATTTTAGGCATTCCTAAGGCAGCTGCAGCCACCACTAATGCTGGGCTTCCCAACGGCACAAGGGTTCCAGCTAAAATTGTTGCAGCAAAAACAGCTACAAGTCCATATTCCTCCATTAACGATCGCATGTCTAAAAATAGCTGGGAACGACCCACGTTGAAGTATTTTAAAAGAAATATTAGGGTTAAGCCTATGGCTGTTATGATTATCCCAAGAATTATAGAAGACCTTATCCACGAAACTTTCATTAAATCCGAAAACTTTCTCGTTTTACTGCTTTTTTCAATCAATATTCTATTCCCTTTCTTGCATGTGTACCCCTATTGAAGGGATGTTTAACTTCCTTCATTTCTGTAACCAAATCGGCAATTTCTAGAATCTCTTTAGGAGCGTAACGTCCAGTTAAAACAAGTTCAACATGCTTCGGCTTGTTTTTCAATAGTTCCACAACTTTTTCTGTTTTTATCAGCCCTAAATTTAGAGCCACGTTAATTTCGTCCAAAATTACTATGTCGTATTCTCCGCTTTTAACCACTTTTTTAGCCAAAGCCAAGGCTTCCTCTGCCAGTTTAACATCCTCTTTCTCTGCAGGCTTTTCCGTTACAAATTTGCCCCTGCCAAAGGCTTTCAGTTTTAGGTTGGGAAGCTTGTCGATGATGTAGAGTTCGCCGTAGTCAAAGCCACCCTTTATAAACTGGATTATGTAGACTTTTAATCCTCTGCCAATTGCTCTCAAGGCGAGTCCGAAAGCTGCTGTGGTTTTTCCTTTTCCGTCGCCAGTATAAACTTGCACAAGCCCTTCAAGCTTCAGTTCTTATACCTTCTTAATTTTCTCTTTCAAAAGTTTTTCAGCAACTGAAACTGGATCTATCTCTTTTTTCAAGATTTTCTGTAGAAGTTCTTCAAATGTTCCTTCTTTTTTCAATTCTTCTATTATTGAACTTGCTATCTGTTCTTTGATGGTTTCAACAAGCTCCGCTTCAGCTTTCATTAGACGTTTTTTATGCTCTTTTTCGAGAAATCTTTTATGTTCCTCAAGTTTTTCGATAAGCTCCGTTACTCCTTCGCCTGTCAACGCCACAGTTTTCAGTATTGGGGGTTTCCAAGCCTTTTCTTTGTTGTTAAGTTGAAGCATAGATTGAATGTCTATTACGGCCTTGTCAGCGTTTTCTCTATCAGCCTTATTAACAACGAAAATGTCGGCTATTTCCATCAATCCTGCTTTTATGGCTTGTATTTCGTCGCCTAACCCCGGTGCGTGGATAACCACCACTGAGTCGGCTATTTTGATTATTTCCACTTCTGACTGGCCAGCACCAACTGTTTCCACGATTATTACGTCTTTGCCAGAAGCATCCAACACTTTTACAGCGTCTTTTGTGGCTCGGGATATTCCGCCGGGATAGTTGCGGGTTGCCATACTTCTTATAAAAACGTCCTCGTCGGTGCTTAGTTCCTGCATTCTTATTCTGTCGCCTAGAAAGGCTCCGCCTGTGAAAGGGCTTGTGGGGTCTACGGCTATTACACCTACCTTTTTGCCCCTTTGCCTATACGCCCGTACAATCTTTTCTATGAGGGTGCTTTTTCCTGAACCTCCAGGACCTGTTATTCCTATTATGTGGGCTTTTCCAGTATGGGGGTAAATTTTGGTTAGGAGTGTTTTTGCTTCTGGAGTGTTATTTTCTACAATGGTCATGGCTTTTGCTATGCTTCTTTTGTCTTCAGCTAAGACGCCTTGGGCTATCTCTTCAGTTTTTGTCAAAGGCTTTTCACGTCGCCATGCTAGGTTCTTTTGGGAAGGTTTTCCATGACAAACTTTATTATTTTGTCCGTGGGGGTTCCGGGGCCAAAAACTTCTTTTATGCCAAGGTTTTTGAGTTCTGGCACGTCTTCTTCTGGGATTATTCCTCCGGCGAAGACCATGACGTCTGTTAAGCCTTTCTCTTTCAGCAGCTGCATTATTCTGGGGAATAAAGCTTTGTGGGCTCCGGATAGGATGCTTAAGCCTATGACGTCCACGTCTTCTTGGAGGGCGGTTTCAACTATTTGTTCTGGTGTTTGTCTTAAACCCGTATAGATTACTTCCATTCCAGCGTCCCTTAGGGCTCTTGCAACCACTTTTGCGCCTCGATCGTGGCTGTCTAGGCCTGGCTTCGCGATTAATACTCTTATTTTTCTTGTGCTTTGCATTTTGTTTCCCTCTTTTATATGACTATTAATTCTTTATATTCTCCGTAAACTTTTCTCAACACTTCTGTTATTTCGCCTAGGGTTGCGTAGGCTTTAACTGCTTCTATTATTGTTGGCATGAGATTTTCATCTCTTTCGGCTGCGTAGTGAAGTTTTTCAAGGATTCCCTTGACTTTTCTGTTGTCTCTTTCCCTTTTTACTTTTTGTAGTCTAGCGATTTGTTCTTCTTCCACTTTCGGGTCTACACGCAAAATTTTCAATGGATACTCTTCTTCTTTAATCGTATACTCGTTTACGCCCACTATGATCCTCTTTTTCTCGTCTATTTCCCGCTGATAACGGTAGGCGCTGTTAGCGATTTCTTTCTGGAAGAAACCTTTCTCTATGGCGGCTATGGCTCCGCCCATGTCATCGATTTTTTGGATGTATTCCATGGCTTTTTCTTCCATTTCATTCGTTAAAGCTTCAACGTAATAGGAACCGGCTAACGGGTCTACAGTGTTTGCTACTCCGCTTTCATAGGCTATTATCTGCTGGGTTCTTAAGGCTACTCGAACGGCTTCTTCTGTTGGCAAGCATAAAGCCTCGTCAAAAGAATTTGTGTGCAAAGACTGGGTTCCACCTAAAACAGCAGCTAAAGCTTGAATTGTGGTGCGGACTATGTTATTTAGGGGTTGCTGGGCTGTTAAAGTACAGCCTGAAGTTTGAACGTGCATGCGCATCCACATGGACCTCGGGTTTTTGGCATGGAACCTTTCTTTCATTATTTTCGCCCATAATCTGCGGGCTGCTCTGAACTTGGCGATTTCTTCAAAGAAGTCGTTGTGGGATGCGAAGAAGAAGGACAGGCGTGGGGCGAAATCATCCACTTTCAAACCTCTCTCCAAAGTGGATTCTACATAGGCTATCCCGTCGTAGAGAGTGAAAGCCAATTCTTGGAGAGCTGTGGCGCCTGCTTCGCGGATGTGGTAGCCGCTTATGCTTATGGGGTTCCATTTTGGAAGATGTCTTGCGCAGTATTCGATGACGTCTGTTGAGAGCTTAAGGGAGGGCTTAGGTGGGAATATGCAGAGTTTCTGGGCGAAAAACTCTTTTAAATTATCGTTTTGTGTTGTTCCACCAAGCTTCTCGCGTGACACGCCTTGTTTGTCTCCGACAGCCACGTACATGGCGAGCAGTGTGGAGGCTGGCCCGTTTATGGTCATGGATGTTGTAACCTTGTCTAGGGGTATGCCGTCGAAAAGAATTTCCATATCCTTAAGCGATGAGACGGCTACTCCGCAGACGCCTACTTCTCCTCTTGCCATGGGATGGTCAGAATCATACCCCATAATCGTGGGATAGTCAAAAGCCGTGCTTAGGCCAGTTTCGCCTTCGCTTAGCAGGTATTTAAAACGTTTGTTGGTGTCTTCTGCTGTGCCATAACCAGCGAACATTCGCATGGTCCATATTCTGCCGCGGTACATTGTTGCATGCAAGCCTCTTGTGAAGGGGTATTCGCCTGGAAATCCTAAATCTTGCATGTAATCCATTTCTTGGATGTCTTCTGGCGTGTACACACGTTTTATCTGCATGCCGGAATGGTTGCGGAATTCTTTTTTGCGTTCTGGGTGGTGGCTTATCCATTTTGGCAATGTCGTGTTTTCCCAGCGTTCTCGCTGTTTTTCTATTTCTTTTATTTTTTCTTTTTGTCATTTGTCTTGTAATAAGTTATCCAATAT
>CBETPM010000087.1:0-4538 GCA_965538135.1 Candidatus Bathyarchaeota archaeon | reverse complement strand
TTTCACCTAGCGTAATGTGATAAAGCAATTGTATAAGTTTTATGCTAGAATCTGCTCCTAACTAAAGATTTTTGAGATGATTTAAAGTTCCCAAAAAGGTTTCATCTAAAAGGTAAGCCTCAGCTTCTTCTAAGTCTACAGCGTTTGAACGTAGAACTGGACCGACGATTTTTCCTGATGTTTTCCGTTCGTTTAACGGCTTGCCTCCTAAGAACTCGTTGAAAGAAGGCATTATAAAAAGCTGCCGTGTTTTTGGCTTAACCCTATAGTTTTTCATTAAAGCCTTTTCAGGAGTAGTTTCAATTTTTATTTTGTTTTTCTGCAGTAAAACTTCTGTCAACTTAACCTTGTCACAGTTTACTTTTATCCAAACTTGTCGGGTTATTCTGAAACCTGCTGGGTCTCGAAAAACTACTATGGGGTGAACATGTCCCATCACCAGAGTTTTGCATTTTAAAAGGGTGGGTGAGGGCCATCGATGCCCATGGAAAAAACCAACATCGCCTATCGCTACTCCTGTTGCTGGAAGAATTTTAATTTTTTCTGGAAGTAAAGGTTCAAGGTTGCCGTCGTGATTGCCGCGGATTATAAACACTTCTGGCACCATCTCTTTTATCTGGTTGAAAAAGTTGGGTATGTCTTGCCATTCGCCTATTTCGGCTTTTGCCACAGTATGCTTTACATCGCCTAAAACAAGTAGTTTTTCAGGCTTGTAGATATCTATAAGGTTTTTCAGTTTTTTTAGGAGTTTTGGCATTTGGGTTGGAACATGTATGCCTTTTTCTGAGAGCGCCATTTCCCAGCCTATGTGTAAGTCGGCGATGACTAAAACTTTGGTTTTTTGTGTTTTTATTAAGGCTGCAGGGTGGGAAGGTATAGGTGTTATCATAATTTTTCCTTTTAATGTTTAATTGTTTCAAGTATGATTTTGTGGATTTTGGGGTTTGCCGCTGTAAAGGCTACCTTCTGTTTAGGGTCTAATCTTGCTTGGAGTGGTTTTCCTTCTGGCGATGTTATTTTTGCGCCTGCTTCTTTTATTATCAGCCAAGCAGCAGCCATGTCTGTTGTACGAAGTTTTCCGCGTATATCAATAAAGGCGTCTATTGTTCCATCAGCCACATAGCAAATTTCCAAAGCATTAGCACCTAAATGGCGTAAATGTTTTGTTTTCTGTATAAGCTTCGTCAACTTTGGCGCAACCTTCTTGATTTTGTAAGTGTTTAGGTCTACTCCTATGACAGCTTCTTCCAGAACAGTATTTTTCGATGGATAGATTCTGATGTTGTTGCGGTATGATCCTTTCCCTTTTTGAGCAGTGTATGTCACATTATGGAAGAGGTCTGCAACTAAGGCTGTGTGCACCGTGTTTAAGACTTGTTTTGTTGATACGGCAATAGATGTAGCGTAGAAAGGTATGCCTCGGGTGAGGTTTGTTGTGCCGTCTATCGGGTCTACAGTCAAAAAGTTTTCATCTGGGTTTTCGCCATGTTTTATTATGCCGGATTCTTCGCTGATAAGCGTGAATGATACTTTATGCTCTTTTAATGTTTCTATTATGGCTTTTTCTGCTGCAAGGTCAATTTGTTTTATTGGATCGCCGCCTGCTCCTATTCCAAGGTCTGGTTGCGGCTTTTTCAATGTTTTTGTGAGGGTTTTTATTTGTTTTTGTATGCTGTTTTTGCATTGGATGAGAATTTTTAACCACTCAGAATTGTTTGTCATGACTTTTCTTCCATGGTTTTATACTATTGTTTTTGATAAAGCCTTTGCTGAATAACTTCTGTAAAAATAAGCACCAACAACAAATCGAATGATTTTATAGAAGATTTTTCTGAAAAACAAGCTCATAATTCATTTAAACAAATTCGATATAAAATATGGCTGGTGGAGGATACATCGACGACATCGAAGCCTGCAATTGGATGAAGAAAGCTTTCTAAAAGTTTTTGCTTTCTTAAAGGAGTATAATTTTATAATTGTTGATGAAGAAGGCGGTAGAGTTAAGCTTGAAGAAGATGTTAGGAAATTTTTGGTGTGAACGGCTACTTCATGAGAGCCATTAGGCTTTTGTAAGCTTTCAAAAATTGTTTGCCCTTTTCTGTAATTCGAAAAAGGGGTGATGAATTGGAACCATCGTTAACCACGTATAATAATTCCCTATTGATTAGAAAGCTCAAATAATGTTTAAGTTGTCTAAAGCTTAGATTGCATCGATACATGAAATAGGTTTTTCTTGGATTATCATAGGAATTTTCTAGAATGTCTGCAATTATGTCTAAGCGCCCACGATGATTATTTTTTCTAATGTTTTCTTTATTATGAACTAACAAAGCGATTAGCCTCTAGGAGAGGCTAGTTTCAGCTCCCTTCTCCCGATAGAATAGGGGAAAACGAAAATTTAAAGGTTCTGAAAAGGGAAGGTAAACAAAAATTGGAGGAAATAAAGTTTTGGAGCCCTGTGTTTAGTGGAGTTTTTTTAAGATTTTTTCAAAGTCTACATCTTTATCGGCAAAGATGCTTATCCTGTTTTCATCAGCGGTGAAAGAAAGAATTTTTACGTTTTTTCCTTCTACAACAATGTTGTAGGTTTCTTTTAGGTCAAAAAGTTCAGAAAGTTCTTCGCTGGCTTCAAGCGCTGAAGATGAGAGGATGGCATAGTCGATTATTTTTGTGGGGTCTTTGAGGTCTATGGCTGCTGACGTGGAGTTTCTTAGGATATATCCTATGACTCCTTCGTAGGTTTTTATTTCCTCCAAATTTTCTCGTAGTTTGTTTTCTGGTGTGGCTTCTTCAACTGCGAGGGGTTCAGGTTCTGTTTCTGTAACGATTTCTTTTGAGGTTTTCTTTTTCTTTACCATGGTTTTTCCCTCAATAAACTATGGGTTTGACGCGTACAAGTTCGCCTTTTTTGATTTCTAGGGCTGACTGGATTTTCTCTGGCATTTGTATGATGCCTTTTCCTTCGTATTTTGAGCTTTTGATGGGTTTCACTTTGCATTGGGTCATTTTTCCGTCGAAGGTTTCTATTTCTACTTCTTCGATTTTTCTGCCTTCGTAGAGTTCTTCCCATTGTGAGAGTATTGCACTGTCGATGCGCACGGTGTCGGAGGGCACTAGCAGTCCGCCAAGGTTTTCGACAATTAGCTGGTTCATGGGGGTTTCTGGATGGATTTCGGGTTCTATGGTTTCTTCTTCAAGTTTTTCTGGTGGAACCTCTTCCTCTTCTATCAGCTCTTCAGGTTCAGGTTCTTCAAGCTTAACTTTAGAAATTTGTGAAGTGTTTTTGAGGGGGGTAGGGGAAATTTTCTCCAGCAGCTTTAGAACTGTTGGAACGAGGACATGGGTTA
Source organism: Candidatus Bathyarchaeota archaeon (assembly GCA_965538135.1). Taxonomy (GTDB): domain Archaea; phylum Thermoproteota; class Bathyarchaeia; order Bathyarchaeales; family Bathycorpusculaceae; genus PIXZ01. The sequence continues at coordinate 1,191 of CBETPM010000087.1, read as the reverse complement.
CGGTGTTTACATATTGCATGTCTGCTTTTTTGGAAGTAACTGTAACTAGGTAAGTGTCATTAAGTTTTGAAACGTAAACTCTACCTTTACTGGCTTCTAGGGTTATGCCTTCAAGACCCCCTATAACTTCAGCCTTTTCCAATATGCCATCAAAAGCGTCTACAACGCGTACCATGGTTTTTTCTGGCGTGTTTTCGTCTCCAGCGATTATTTCGCCGTCCTCTTTAAACATGAAAGTGTGGGTTATGTCAGGGCATATGTTTTGGATCTCGTTTAGGGTGGTTTTTAAGGCGAATGCGTATACATCTTCGGTCATGGTTTTTGACATCCGTTTGTGCATGTTTAGGAAAGTTTGAAGAGTATGCGTTCTGGTACGCCGTCGTTTTCGACTACAAGGTATTTTAGTCCTTCAGTGTCGCCTAGCTGATCTAGCCATTTTAGGGCTTCTCGGGCTTTCTGTAACACTAGCAGTCTTTCCTGGTGGCTTCGCACTACTTCTTCTATGGCTGTGAGTTCGTGGAAGGGGTTGGCGTCTAAAACTATGTTTAGGTTGCCGACCGTGATTTCGCCTAGGTTTTCTGTTACTGCCTTTTTTCCTGCTAGTTTCATGACCACCTCGCGGATTTTTTTTGATTTTTCAGCTAAAGTCCTAATGTTGTCTAGGCGGCGTAGGTATTCGCCTAACGTGCTTTTTGTTTCGGATATTTCCTTTTCCAAGGTATCAGCTATTTCTTCTGCTGAGCTGTATTCTTTTATTTCTACTACCATTTCGTTTTGCACCTCCAAAGTCACGGAAACAATGGAAGGGATGTGTGTGGTTTTTTAACTAACCCTACCCCCAATCTCAACTCCGAGGCAAAGAAATCTAAGAAGTTGGTGCAGTCTCAGTTCTAACGAAGGAGTTTCCTTTGGAGCTTTGAAGCTTGACCTCGTAAGTATTGCCGTTGCTCCAGCTGTATACCACATCGAATACTGCATCATTATTTGCTGACACAGTTAAAGTAGAATTACTTATCGATGTTGAGATTCCATTCACGTAGGCGGTGCCGCTCAATGTAACTGGCGATGTTCCAGTATTACGAACCTTTACGTATATGTGACCCTGTGTTGAAAAATCTAAGTCTATTATTTTCAGTTGTTCTGTTGCCATGAATGTGAAGGTCAGTGCCCCCATCCATGCGGCTACGGCTA
>CBETPM010000086.1:0-4578 GCA_965538135.1 Candidatus Bathyarchaeota archaeon | reverse complement strand
GACCCTATCTTCGTTCCTCAACTTTGTACTTTACGGTTTAGAAAAAGTGGATGAAAAAGCAACAATATCCTTTCGAGAATTAATCAGAAGCAAACTATTTTTCGCCTTTTCTTTGCCATATTTTCACTCTATGATAACACTGCCTACAACATTCTTCGTTTTATCATTTCACACGCAAAATCAACCCCTAACTTCAGCATTCTACGTAAGCATCATTAACTTATCTGCACGTTTCCTAATGTTTATAATTTTATGTGGTGTTATTCGAAAGATTGTCAAAATCAAAATTCCATGGAAACATATTATCAAATACTTGTTTGCTTCTGCTGTGATGGCGGTAATTTTGTTCTTGCTACCACATCCCAGAAGAATTACTACAACGTTGGGTGTAACCGCTGTTGGCGGCATTATCTATTTTATTTTATTAGCGTCCATAGATAAAGAAACTCGAGATCTGATTAATTCGGTATGGCAGGAAATAAGTCGAAATTTGCGCAAATTCTAGGCGCTGCTTTCCCATAGTTGGGTAAAAAGAGTTTTTAAGGCTTTTATGAAAGCGTCATAGTTTGTCCATAGGGCAGCAACTTTCTTTTTGCTGTTATTTTTTCTGATTATTAGAAGTATTTGGCTACTGTCCATTATGAGGAAAGTAGGTAGTTCTTCAACTTCTGACACTGAATACTTAGTCTTTTTGAGTTTCATTTTTTCAATGAAAAAGCAGCTTTTAGGGGAATAACCAGTCAATAACTTTACATCTACACCTTGCTTTGACAACTCTTCCAGTTTATCTAATAGACCAGAGTGATAAAAGTTCGCAATATCACATTCAGAAACGAATACGGAAACTTGTTTCTCAGCATTACAAATTATTTCGCTTGCCTTAAGGCTTATCTGCTCTTCCCCCTCTAGGACTTGAAAAACTTCTTTTCGCTCATTTTCTGTTTCTGGTTTAGGAAGAGAAAGCCAAAGGCTTATTAAATTTTCTTTCTTTTTCTCTAAGAGACTTATTCTCATTTTTTTAGCTTCAATAAGTAGATCTAAAGCTTTCTCAAAGGGAGTTGCTATGAACTTTAAAGGTTTCTCGAAAACAGACGATATCAACCCTTTCTTCTCTAAATCGCGGAGAATCCGGTAAGTTTCTGTTCTATGAAGCGAAAGAGCTTCGGAAATTTCACTTGCCTTATGCTCACCTGTTTTGGCCAAATGAAGGTAAATTTTTATCTCATTCTTTGACAAGCCAAGCTTGTGGAGAGTTTTCTCAACAGTTTCTAGGGCCTTTGAGGGCCCCTTATCGGTTTTGACAAATTTCCATAATCCAGTGTTTTCGTCATAAAGTTTTATGATGTTTTCAGGTTTTTCAACAGATAATTCCATTTTAGACCCTTTTACAGCCTTGCTCCTTTTCATGTTCTGAGGCAGAATCCGATTCTGTGCTGTTCTATATTTTATACTTCTGAATCCAAAATATGGATTGCAAATACATTTTAATACGACAGCATTTTAAACAACATCAAAGAAAATACTACTTAAACATCGAGGGGGAAGGAATTGCAGAACAGACTAGGTGTAAGAATCCGCGCTAAACATTTTATTTTGCCAAAAAATAACCATTGGCTAAAAAGAACAGTGCTGGTTTTCGCTTTCATCATGTTCGATTATTTTTCCACTCTCGTCTTTTGCCGTACACCATTAGAAGAAGCAAATCTTCACGCGAGAGCATTTATGGAACTTTTTGGCATAGGCACCGGGTTAACACTTTTTGTTATTATAGTCAACATGCCAATCTACATAGTTTTAACCTTAGATTCTCATATAATCAATTTTTCAATAAAAATTGCAGCTTTTGTTGAAATTTTTGTAGATTTTATTTTCGCGTGGTTCATTGCCGGATTACATTTTAATGGTGGTGTCAGCTGGTTCTGGAACATTAATGATTTGACGCGGCAAACTCTTGGTGCTTTTATTTATCTAATTTTAGCCTTTTTGTTCGTTAAGCCTCATAAGCCAAACTATGAAAAGTAAGCTATTATTTAGTGTGTAACAGTTTACAACATACTAACTCTATTATCTTAAACGATGCGATTAGTTTTCAAAGAAGATTACTAAGCATTATAGGAAGCGTCATTATGTCAGAAATAGACACAAAAAATGACGAAAATGTAAAACCTCAAGTCCAAGAGGAAAGCGGAGAAAAGATCAGCGAAGATGAGGCTTACTTTTTTCATCCAGTAAAACTTTCTGAAGAAAGTGAAGAAGTTTTAGATGAGAATAAAATAGAAAAGTCTAAAATCGAAATTGAGCAGAAACTTCAGGAGATTTTGAGGAGTATAAGCGAAGAAACCTTGCAATTAAGCGAATTTCTAATGGAGGAAAACAATATTGTGAAGGAACTTTGCTTATCGTTAAAACATGTCTTGAAAAAGATCAACGTATCTTTTAACATACCCCCTCAAGAGCTACCCTTAAAAAAGAAAATTAAAAAAGTAATTCTGAACGAAGAAGGCCACCTAATCCTTGTCCACGAAAAAGGCGAAGTACATTCTGCTTTTCTAGCTGAATACCCACCAGAAATAGTGATGGCTGTTCTATGGGTTGTCATACCAGAACTAGCCAAGGTCATAGCCTTATACAGAAAAAAAATAAGCACCAGAGTCAATTTCTTCGGAAAAGTGAAGAAAGAACTGAGAAGTGTTGCTAAAGCAATAATTGGCGGCAGAGAAAAAGAACAAGCATCTGGAAAAGAACGGACAATAGATGCAGTAAAGGACGCATTACAATCGGAAAATCAAGAATAGCGCTTTGGTGTTGCATTTGGATGGCGTTTTAACTGAAATAAGGACCTTTTATTCGCTTAAAGAAATACGGGAAACCATAGAATCCCAGCTGAACCAATGCAAATTTCTCCTAGATGATTACAGCCAATGGTTGGGAAGCATCCTAAGAAGTCCTGATGCAGCAAAAAATCAAGAACGCGCCAAAAAGATTGCGGAACTTCAAAAAATTATGAAAACGGGAAGCAGAAAGAGCAACAAAAAAGAAGAGAAAAATCTGAGCACTTCTTCAGAATGGGTGCAATTTAAGGATGTCATGTTGTGTACGGAGGAACTTGGGGAGGCAGAACTTCTTTTCGAAGCTATTGAAGAGTTAAAGAACAAGATAAACAGATTGGAAAAGGTCAAAAGTTCCATAGTGGATTTGGAACGTTATGGTTTAGGAAAAGAGCTCCTATATGTAACATACATACACGACGGCATACCAGAAAAAATAGTTTTTAAGCCAAGAAAAGAGGTGGGCGCAGAAAAATTCGAGTTTATGGCTGATTTTTCAGTTGTAAAGCAACTCTAACCAGTTTAGCTTGTGCTGTACTCTGTGAAAGCCTTTGTAAATTTTTTCATCAATTCATAAGGCGTCTCTACCACACAATGTACACGAACATAATTTTTAACTGCACGGCTTTTTACACCAATACCAATAACGCCTATGCCCATTCGCTCAACTTTCCTAATATTTTCTTTTAGTTTCTCTTCGGCATTTTCGTATCCTGCAGGGAAGAAATCGGATACTACAACCAGAATTTTGGATTCCTCTAAACGTTTAGTTAAGGATTGGGCTGCGAGTAAAATAGCGTCTGGTAGATATGTTAAACCGCTGTGGGTTAATCCGCCTATTCGCGCCTTTACACGCGCACTGTATTTTTCGGAAAAATCTTTTATAACATAAAACTTGTTGTTGAAGGCATACATCCCCCAGGAGTTCTGATCAAGTATTAGCATTTTTGCAACTTCAGCTAGACATAAAGCTATTCCACGGACTTCTCCTCGGAACATGTTTAAGCTATGACTTGCGTCAATAAGAATTGACCAAGCATCTTCTCTGGTTTGAAGCTCTTCTCTTACGAAAATGTCACTTCTCTGGCTTTTACTTGCAATAACTTGTATCGCCTCTTGCAAATCGACAAAACCGCTTTCTTGTCTAAAGTCTTCTCCACCCACATTCTTCAAAAGTCTTAAACGATTTAGAATGCGCCTAATAGGGCTGCTTAAAAGTTCTCGTCTCCTCTGGAATTCAGAAAAATCCTCAACCGGAAAAATAAAATCATCAAACTTTGTGTTCTTCCCAATTTCTATGTAATGCCTTAAAATTTTCGTTTTGGCTCTTTCTTTCTCTCGCCAAACGAGTAAAGCTCGATGCGCCTCATTCTCGTTATAGTTTTGTAAAAAACTTTCTAATTGTTGGGTATTATTAATCTCTGAACCAACTAGGGGCAACGCCTCCTTTATAATATGCTGAATTTCCTCTTCTGTAGGTATGCAATACTCATAAAAAAGGTCGTTTGCCCCATGACTTTCCGTGTAAAGCAAAGAAGGAACTTCTAAGCTTTCTCTATAGACCGTAAGAGCGCCATAAATTTTAGTTGCAGCTTCAATCTTTTCCTCAAATGTTGGATTTTCACCTAGTTTCTGAAGAATTGAGAAGACTGCTTGAACGTCTGTAAACATCTCATCATCCAGCATCCCCTTAATTTTTCCTACACTACAATAAGTTAAAAGAGAAAGCATAACCCGCGACGTGTCTTTT
>CBETPM010000085.1:0-4605 GCA_965538135.1 Candidatus Bathyarchaeota archaeon | reverse complement strand
CGTACCAAACATCCTAATGGGAGTCTCTTCGGAATTGAAATGTTAAGAAAGTTCATACTTATTGGGTCGTGTGCTTACAAAGTCGCTTTCATGACTTCTTGATAGTTTTGGTAGAGCAGCTTGAGAGAGCAACAGATCTTGTTTAGAATATCATTTTAGGCGTGATAGAGTAACATTTTTAAGATTGCTTTTAACGAAACAACTTTGGGAGAATATTGATGGGAACCTTTTCATGGTTCATTCTTGGTATTTTGTTAACAAGTCTGTTAATATTTTATAGAGTTGGTTATGTATTATCTAATCCTGTTCCACATCCTGCTATTTCAATGCCTTACGAGTACATTTATGTTTCTATATCGATGGTTGAGGATATAGTGACTGCTAATGTGACTGGTACGTACACTTTTGTTAATTTTGGCTATGAAAATGTGACAATGCGTTATCCAGTTCCACCAGACTCCACGATTAATTTTGTCAAGATAGACGGCAATTCTCTAACTTGGCAGTGCATAAATGAAACATATCAAACTTATATAGGCAACTTTAGAATGATCGAATGGTTCATTGAGCCCGTTCCGGAATCCTTCAATGTTACAGTATGTTATCATCACCCATTACATTTATGTTCTCAACATTTTTTACCCATAGAATACGTGTTTCTATATGCAATGGGGACAGGTAGGTTGCTGGCAAACTGGTATAAGCAAACCACAGCATATGTCACAATAAGGTTAAGCAAGGACATTGTTCAATCAGATAGAATAAGCCTTCTGACAATTGAACAAAAAGATAATCGATGGTGGATTATAAAAATAGCCAACTTCACTCTGACCTCCGAAGACGAAATATGGACAGTAACGTCCACTTTCCAATCCGATTATCTCCAACCATTAAAAGAAGACCTTCTGATGACCTTTATCGAAGGCATACCTCCATGTATAGACAAACCAATCCAAAAACCCTCCGGCAATGTTCAACTCAATCAACCCGTCAATGTTACAGTCAATGTAACCGACATTGGAATAGGAGTATATAACGTAACCCTTTACTACACCACTAATAACGGAACTTCTTGGACGCCCCTACCTATGGACAAGATATCATCACAAACATATCAAGCAGCAATCCCAGGCTTTTCAGAAAAAACTCACATCAGCTACAAAATAGTAGCATACGATTACGCCGGAAACAAGGCTGAAAACAACAATAACAACCAATATTACACATATACAGTGGTGCCAGAATATTCCTTTATTACATTATTAGTAACACTCATGCTTTCAACAATCTTCGTTTTACTTTTAAGAGAAAAGAAGACAAATTTACCTAAAAGGCAACATTAGTAAATTTTAAACAATAATCCGCCCAATTATTTTGCTCCAATTAAAGTTTCTAGCCAAATACACTTGTTTAAACTGTTAGCCAGCAATGTCAAACGCCTACTAAACGCCGACCAAACTTTTAAAACCTATCAGAGAAATATGCCTTTACAACGAAATTTCAACATTATTTGAAGTGCTGCTTTAAAGCGTGGAATTTAAACGTGGACAAGCATCTATTTCTGCCCGCTTTAGCATGAACCTTGCCCGCGTCGTTTGCGTTTTCTAAACAGCATTACACCGTCTATTGCTGTGCAAATAAATCCTAGCATTGTTAAGGTTACGGTAAAATATTCATTCCTAATGCGCCTAGTTTTGCAGTTTAAACCTTAATATCGCTGCTATTCCGCCGAAAGATTTCTTCAGCATTTGTCCTTCTTCTGTTTCTACAGATATCATTTCCACGTCAGCGTTAGAGTATTCTGCAAGTTGAGCGAAATTTTCGATAAGTTCTTGGGTTTCTGTGATGCTTAGGGCTGGGGCTTGACATTTCGGGCAAGGTTTTCCGGAAAGCTCTTGCTCAAAACTGGTTAACATGGAGCTTTTAAGGGTTTGTTGTTCCTCGTATCCGCAGGAGTTGCATTTCACTGTGACTCGTAAAATGTCGAGTGCTTCAGAAAGCAGTAATGTTCTTACAGCGCCAGCTTCCAAAGCTTTTCTAACTTCTTCTTCGCCGTAGGTTGCCATTCCAGTGTCATGTCCAATCTCATACAAGAACTGTTGCATTATCTGCTTTTCCTCGATATACCGCACTTTCCGCATGATTTCCGGAGCTTTATCAACGACTTCTTTAACGCCTTGCTCATCCACATAAGCCGTGTCGATAATGTCTATAATCTTCTCTTTTAGCATGTAATTCAAATAGTCGCCCTTTTCAAAATCGTATTTTGTTGGTCCTGGACCAGCAATTATCAGTCCTTTCAAGTTTTCTATTTGCAGAAAAGCTTCGTTGGTGTGCTCACCAACTCGCCTAAAATATTCTTGAAGCCTCATTTCTCGAAGCCTCTCAAATCTTCTTGCTGACTGTCCACCTGCTCTTGTTTTCCCGGGCACTCCAGAAGTTACCTGTCTTACAATTTCTAATCTTCTTCCTTGAAGGATTGCTAGAGTAGCTGCTGAAGAGTCTATGAGGAGTATGCCGTATGTTTCTTTCACCCGCAGAAGCTCTTGCAGATGCTCTGTGTGGAATCGCGAATCGCAACGGTAAAGGTATATGTTTATGGGTTCTGGAGGAATAATCACATAAGTTTCAATTTTTTCGCTTCCAGCCCCATTCTGGGGGACTGCTCCACAAAAGATTACAAGTCCATTTTCTGGGACTTCTTTGAAAAGTTTTAGGCGCTGTTGAACTTTCACAATGGCATCTTGAACATTTTTGCGGGTAGTAGTGGATTTTATGTTTGATGCTGTGCCATATTCGTCTCTAAGCATGTTCATGACTTCGCTTATTTGTCTTCCTGGGGGCACGTAAAGCGAGATAAGTTCTGTGCCTCTTCCTTCTTTGCTAGCTAGAGCTTGCAGTGTCTTTTTTAGTCTGAATAGTTCCAGCGAAGTTCTTTTTTTGCCACTCAAAGATTTTCACAGCGTATATTTTTAGCCTTAAAGCTAGATTACCTAGTAACAAATAAGAGTTTAGGAAAGAAAATTATAAAGAGTCTAAAACTTCTTTCAAAAAAGCCTTGTATGGTCCAAGTCTGCCGCCATAGTTGCCTGCAGAAATTCTAATAACTCCCAGGGTGCTTGCTGCTGCTTTTATTCCTGCACCCATAGCTCTTTTAACCGCCTCAAGACTTAAACCATTAATCACAACTTCGTAAACGCAATTTACGTTTTCTGGAATCTGCGAATCTTCTACAAGGGTTCGTAATGTGGGACAGTAAGGATGATTTGTAGAAGCTCTAAGCTTATATTTTAAGGAGCCTGCCTTTGAGCCTGAACGGCAAATTCCGCCAGGAAAGGGCAAAATCACCTTGTCTGTTTTGTTTTTTATTGCATTTACGGCTTCTTCTGCCGCTTTTAGTCCGCTTGCCTTGTCTCTGGCTAATATAAGGAAGTTTCCGCCTGCAACTGCTTCTACTGCTCCAAAGGAATCTTCTACAATGAAGTTTCCTTCCATTACTGGAATTTTCCAAGCTTTTCTATTTCCAACTAAAGTCTTTTTTTGGAAACCATCGCCAAAATATCTTAAGCTTCTACCAACCTTCAATCTCCTTTTAGAATTTGGCAGCGCGTCGAAAGCCGAAGTCGTTGGGCACGTCATTATGCACTGGCCTATACGTGTTATCATCTGATTCTTTAAATCGAATCTGTTTCTGTTATATATTTGAATTAAAACGCCGGGGCGCTTATCTGGAGTATTCTCTGGCGGTGCATTGCCTTCTATGCCTGCTTCAGCTGGCGACATTATAACGCTGGTTGCGAAGCCGGTGGCGACTGTTGCGGCTGTTAAAGCCCATTTTTCATTGTCTGCAGTTATAAGGATTCTTCCAGCCCATAATGGAAACATTTCAGCGAAGGTATCAACAATCTCACATGTGTTTCCGTTTTCAGCTTTATACGTGAAGGTTTGCTCGCTCATGTTTTCCCGCCTAGAACTACTATAAAATGGCAGAATCGTTTAAATTCTTTGGTGTTAAGGTGATATTCTAAACCCTTATAAACATCATTTTCCAAATACGGCTTTCAGTCTGCTGTCTAGGTGTGTCCTTTGAAAAAGGTTAAGATAGGCATCTTTAAATGTGGTAACATTGGCACTGCACCATTGCTTGAACTTCTCTTTGATGAGCTAGCAGATAGGGAGGACATAAGCGTTCGAAGCGTAACCACAGGGGCGAAGATGCTTGCAGAAGAAGTGGAAGAAGCCCTGCCTAAAATTTTCGATTTTAACCCAGACTTTCTAATCTTTATCTCGCCAAACCCTGCAGTTCAAGGACCTACTAAAGCAAGAGAAATTCTTTCGGAAAAGAAAATTCCCAGCATATTCATTTCTGATGCTCCAGGAAAACGTCTAAAGGAAGAGTTTGAAAAGCACGGTTTTGGCTACATTATAGTTATGGGTGACCCCCTAATTGGAGCCAGGAAAGAGTTTTTAGACCCTGCTGAGATGGCGATTTTCAACTCTAACATAATAAAAGTGCTTGCAATCACAGGTGTTTACCGCATCATCTATCAGGAAATTGACAAGATTATCCATCGCTATAAAGAAGAGTTAACGCCAGAACTGCCG
>CBETPM010000084.1:0-4720 GCA_965538135.1 Candidatus Bathyarchaeota archaeon | reverse complement strand
AACTTTGGATGTTATGCTAGAGCATGGAACAACAACGGTTGAAGCCAAAAGCGGCTATGGTTTAACAACAAGGGATGAATTGAAGATTTTGGAGGTTATAAAGCGAATAAATCAGCTGCACAGCGTGGATGTAGTTCCTACTTTTTTGGGAGCTCATGCCTTTCCTCCAGAATACAAGAATAATGCTGCAGAGTATGTTAACTTGATTGTTGAAGAGATGATTCCACAAGTTACTGAAAAAGGGTTGGCAGAGTTCTGCGATGTTTTCTGTGAAAGAGGAGTTTTCAATCTAGAGCAAAGCAAACGTGTTTTGGTTGCTGGTAAAAATTACGGACTAAAGCCGAAAATTCATGCTGACGAAATGAGCACTTTGGGCGGGGCAGAACTTGCCGCAGAAGTTGGCGCTGTTTCCGCTGACCATCTACTTTTCGCTTCAGCAGAAGGAATTAAGGCCATGGCTGAGAAAGGCGTTGTGGCTGTTTTGCTTCCTGGCGCCGCTTTTAGTCTGATGATGGAAAAGTTTGCTGATGCAAGGTTCATGATCAGTTGCGGGGTTCCAGTAGCTTTAGGAACAGATTACAATCCAAGCTGCCTTCTTGAGAATATGCAGCTGGTGATAGCCTTTGCTTGTCATTTTATGAAATTAACTCCTGCCGAGGCTATAACTGCTGCCACAATTAACGCTGCCCACGCTATAGGAAAGGCACATGAAATTGGTAGTTTAGAGGTTGGAAAAAAGGCGGATGTGATAATCTTAAATGCGCCGAACCACAAGTTTCTTGGTTACCATTTTGGCGTGAACTTGGTTGACAAAGTTATTAAGAATGGCAGAGTTGTTATTGATAGGGAAGCCAGATAAAGCAAGCCGCTCTTTTAGAAAATAAAAATGTGAGAGAACATGCCTCTTCTTCTAAACTTTTATTCCATTATCCCCGCTTTCTGTAGTACGGTAAAGATTAGCCATATTATTATACCGTAGATCACTCCGTTGAATATGGCGGATGTCAATGTTATCACTGGAAATCACTCCACTCTACAGTGGAGTCTATTCCCATGGCATCACTGATAATTCTGCCTACTGGCAGCTCAGGATAAGCTAAAGTTACAGCTAGAAAGATTACAAATATTATTGCTCCTTTCATCTTGTTTTCTTCTATTTGTGGTTTAGCATATGCTTTAAAGCTCCTTAATAAACGATTAGGTTAGGGCAAAGAATTATAACGCCTTTTTCCATTCTGGTTTACGGTGAACAATCCTTGCTTAAGATTGAAAAACCCGTTAAATGTTTAACCGGTCATGAGCTACACTGCAAAAATTGGCAGATTGAAGGTATTTTGCGAATGCTTTTCAACGTTGTTGACCCAGAAGTTGCTAAAGATCCAGAAAAGCTTATTGTTTATGGCGGCACTGGCAAAGCAGCGCGAAACTGGGAGTGTTTTCAAAAGATTGTAGAAACGCTGACAGAGCTTGAAACTGACGAAACCATGCTTGTTCAAAGCGGAAAACCCGTGGCTGTTTTCAAAACTCATGAATGGGCTCCAAGAGCCTTAATCGTTAACGCCATGCTTGTGCCAAAATGGGCTACTTGGGACTATTTCTACGAACTGGAACAGAAAGGCTTAATCATGTTTGGACAAATGACTGCCGGTTCATGGGCTTACATCGGCACACAAGGCATACTTCAAGGCACATATGAAACTTTGGCTGCTGTGGCAAAGGAACATTTCGGCGGTTCCTTGCGAGGCCGTTTGGTTCTAACTGCTGGTTTAGGTGAAATGGGCGGGGCACAACCCTTGGCTGTAACTATGAATGACGGAGTTGCTTTGGTTGTAGAAATTGATAAGCACGCCATTGAAAGGAGAATCAAACATAAGTATTTAGAAATGTGGACTGACAACTTGGATGAAGCCGTTAAACTGGCTTTAGAAGCAAAAAGGGAAGGAATACCTCGAAGCATAGGACTGCTTGGAAACGCTGCAGAAGTACACCCCGAACTTTTAAGAAAAGGCATAATTCCAGACATTCTGACAGACCAGACTTCCGCCCACGACCCTTTAAACGGGTATTACCCAGCAGGACTATCCAAAGAAGCAGCAGACGAGCTTAGAGAAAATGACCCACAAGAGTACATGCGACGTGCCAGCGAAAGCATGTGCCTTCAAGTAGAAACAATGGTTAAAATGATGCAGAAAGGCGCCATAACCTTTGAATATGGCAACAACCTACGACAGCAAGCATATAACGCAGGATTTAAAGATGCCTTTGCCTATCCAGGGTTCGTCCAACGCTATATAAGACCCATGTTTTGCGAGGGACGAGGGCCTTTCCGCTGGACTTCTCTTGTTGGAAATCCAGAAGACATCTACACCTTGGACGATGTCATACTGAAAGAATTTTCTTATAACAAGGGACTCTGCCGTTGGATAAAAAAAGCAAAAAAACAAGTTAAGTTTCAAGGGTTACCAGCACGGGTTTGTTGGCTTGGTTTTGGCGAAAGAGCACGTTTCGGAAAAATGATGAATGACATGGTTGCCAGCGGAAAACTTAGCGGTCCTATATGGATTGGACGCGACCATTTAGACGGAGGAAGTGTTGCTTCGCCGAACCGTGAAACCGAAGGCATGAAGGATGGAAGCGATGCCGTGGCGGACTGGCCTATTCTAAACGCTTTGATTAATGCTGTGGGTGGAGCCACATGGGTTAGCGTTCACCACGGAGGAGGCGTAGGCATAGGCTACAGCATACATGCTGGAATGTGCTTAGTGGCCGACGGTACAAAAGAAGCAGAAAAACGCTTAGTAACAGTTTTGACAACAGACCCCGGAACAGCCATAGTTAGGCATGCTGATGCGGGTTATGAAAAAGCACAAAGAATAGCTAAAGGAAAGGGAATTAAAATGCCCATGCTAGGATAGTTTCTGCTGCTTTATTTCTTTGAACGAGCATTCTTCCCTTTATATTCGCGGGCTATTATCATTGTTGAAGTTAAGAGTATACTTGGAATCTTCCTAATTTTGTCAGTGGTAAAATTTTCTAAGGCTTTTAGACCTGGAACTGAAACCTTTGTAATAACGTCATATTCACCGTAGGTTATGTCTGCGGTTAAAACCTCGTCAAACTCAACGATTTTTTCACAAACCTCTCTTTCCGTGCCCGAATTAACCTTGAAAAGAATATAAGCCTGAACACCCATCTACCTCGGCTCTCCTTTCATAAATTATTATTCTAAACTTTCTTTAAATTTAAGTATTTATTGGATAGAATTTGGCAAAATCTGAAAGGTCGCCTTTATAGGTGAAATTCGCAGTTTTTATTGGGCTTCGTAGACAGCCGCCGCCTAATGCGTCTATTTCAAATTGAAGACTATAATCTATGCAGTTTGATTCTGATGGGATTGTTCCCCAGTTTATTTGTGCTCTCTGGTTTAAGTATCTGTCTTGCGCTTGCTTTGTGTAATCTACATAGCTTACTATTTCGCTACCTATTCTTGCGATTCTGTTTCGGTTATCATAATACCATTCAATTTTTTCACCAGTATATGGTGAGATAAAATCTATTCTATAAATAGGTGAAGATGAATAATTTGTCAGGAACCATTCCGCTGTCTTTTCAAAATTCCAGAAGGTATAGCTTCTTGTTTTTACTAGTGTGCGTATCCAATCCTTAGTTACATTCTCCCATTTCTCTCTACAAAGCCATTTCCACTCAAATTGGCAAACTGCAAAACTAAAAGGTTGTGAGCAGGTAAGCGAAGAATCAATTAAGCTAAGCCAATATGCTTTAGCTGTATCATCCTTAAAAAACTCCTTTAGATTTAAAGGATGAGTATTTAAATATGGGATATTCGAAAACTTTCAATCCAATCCCAAGTTGAATGCGGAAAAATAACAATGCTCCTTTAACCATTAGGCATCAACACATGGGAAAAATTAGCGTAATAGGGCATCTACCATCCTCCCCGCATGATCATATAATCTATAACGTACTGGTCAAAACAGTAGCCTTGGATGTAACTGAAATTCTTTTCAAGCATGTATCGCGCTGTAAATGTGTCTGGTATAAAGGACATTATACCTTTAGGCACGTATCCCAAGCTGGTTTTGAATTTTTCAATCATCTCATCTATTTTGTTTTTTCGTTCCTGCGGTGTGAAAAGCTGAAGGCAATCTTCTAGGTATTATTTCACCATAATTCTTCAATGCGTTCACTCTTGTTGCATTGTTTAAGATACTAGCTTCCGCTTCTTCCCACAATATAAAAGTGAAATGTGTATAATTTAGATCTTCTAACCAGCTTAAAAAATAATCAAAATCTATATCCGCCTCAATCATGATGCTGAAAACAACTATCTCTTTTTTGTGTTGATTAACATTTGGAGTTGAAAAAAGTATTACGAAGCAAACCATAACTAGCAAAGAAAAACCAAAAATTTTATGAACATCCTAATTCCTCTTTTATAAAATTGCTTACGGTCATTGTTTTACATAAACTTCCACAAATTTTTTGATCGTCCTGTTGTATGTTTTCTCGATTTCTGGTGGGAATAGACAGCCTGGCATTTCTTCTCTTTTCCTTATGGTATCTTATGCATTCGCAACATTTCCCGCGTTTTTCACAACCCGTGCAGGTGCATGTGCAATCTTGTTAATTTACTTGAACGTTGGGGCATTCCTTTTGCATAACTTTTTTCACATCATTTTCACCAGTTCGCTAATGACAC
>CBETPM010000083.1:0-4723 GCA_965538135.1 Candidatus Bathyarchaeota archaeon | reverse complement strand
AGAAAGAAGAACAGATACAAGTAGAAAATGTGGAAGTTAGAAGTGAACTTGAAGAACTTTGTGGAGACGACAAAGATATTTACGAAGCATTGTTTGACACTATGTTTTTAGATCCTAGAAAAACAGGCGTCTCCATGGAAGAAGCCGCTGAAAAAGCTAAAAAATTTGAAAAGGATAAAGATTTGTTAAATGCCAGAATATGGTACGAAATCGCTGGTGCTATGGCAATCTACGAAGGAAACGTTAAAAAAGTGGAAGAATATTTTGGCAAGTGTGAGAAACTTTTGCCTGATAGAAAATACAAGATACTGGAAAACCCGGAGAAAGCTGTGGCTAAAGCTCAGGAATATTATAAGAAATATTTGGCATAGGACTTTATTTTTCAAATTCTTCTGTATAGCCCAAAAGTTCTCTTAAAGATTTTACTTCTTCTCTCAGCATGTTCACTTCGCTCTCAAGAGCAACAACCTTTGATTCAGCAACTTTCCTCAACTTTTCAATTTCAATCATCAAATTTGCTCTTTCCGTCTCTAAAGTTTTTATTTTTTCACGAAGATTTTTCAAAGTCTGCATAAGCTCTCCCCTTATACCCTTAATTCTTTCAACCATGTTTTTAATGTTTACTCTCTCTTCCGGGACTGTATCGGGTCCCAAGGCAGCTCTGAACCTAGCTTTGCAATTTGGGCATTCAAATATACCCATCATAATTTTGGATTCTTCACCAGCGACAGTCTTCCGAGAAGAAAAATGCCAAGTTTTAACGGGAAATGCGACATTGCCTCCGCACTTGGGGCATTCAACCAACGATTAACACCGATTATAGATTTTAATTACGTACACTCTAAAATGTGTTTTGCAATATTTGACGATGATAAATTATTTGATTGCAATTTGTTGAAATAGATTTATTGGCGAGAGTTATGCGTGCTATTGAAGTGAAAGCTAAACTTGAGGAGAAGATTAAGGCTTTAGAAAAGGAGAAAAGTACGCTTTTAGAAGAAATCAGCCAGCTTAAAGAGGTTGCTGAATAAAGCGAAAAAGCGAAAAACTTGGAGAACGAGGTGAATAAGCTAAGAAAAGAATTTAGAAACCTTAAAGATAAGATTCCCCAAGAGCTTCTTCAGGAATTCGAAGAGACCGTATCCTCTTCAGTGGACGAAGAAGAATGTTCAAGCTGTGAAGAAGAAGAGCTTATATAAAAAATGAGGGAAGTTTAGAGGCTTATCTGAAACATCAAACGTTCAACTAACTCCTTGTAACGATTCCTTATCGTAACTTCCGTTACCTGCGCTATCTCAGCTATTTCTCTTTGCGTCTTTCTTTCACCGGTCAAAACAGAAGCTATGTAGCTTGCTGCAGCAGCAATACCTTTGGGACCACGCCCAGAAGTAAGTTTAAGTTCTTTTGCTGCTGCCAAAATTTTGTGGGCGATTTCTTCAACTTTTCCCTGCATTGTAAGCTGATTAGAAAATTTAGTTATATATTGGCTTGGCTTAAGTGGCGGAATAGAATAGTCTAACTCCTTTATTAGAAAGCGATAGCTTCGACCCACTTCCTTTTTGTTAACACTGGAAGCTTGAGCTATTTCCTCTAATGTTCTGGCCAGTCCACATTGTCTGCAAGCCAAGTAAATAGCTGCTGCAGTCACCCCTTGGATAGACCTTCCACGTATTAGTCTTTCTTTTACCGCTTTACGGTAGATAACGGAGGCTGTTTCCAGGATGTTCTTTGGAAGGTTCAGATTATTGGCGATTTTTGTTATTTCAGACAATGCAAAAGCAAGATTTCGTTCAGTAGCGTCTGAAACCCTTATGCGTCGTTGCCATTTTCTAAGACGATATACTTGGGCTTTCTGTCCAGGTGATAGGCTTTTTCCATAAATGTCTTTATCGTGCCAATCAATCATTGTGGACAAGCCTTTATCGTGAATCGTGTATGTTAATGGGGCACCTACCCTAGTGCGTTTTGTTCGCTGCTCATCATCAAAGGCTCTCCATTCTGGTCCTCTATCAGCTATTTTCTGAGCTATTATTAATCCGCAGTTCATGCAGACTATTTCTGCAGTTTCGTAATCTCGCATAAGTCTCGTGCTGCCGCATTCTGGACAGCTTTGAACTCTTGCAGTTTCTTCTTGTGATCCCGCTAAAGGTGAATCACCATA
This sequence comes from Candidatus Bathyarchaeota archaeon, assembly GCA_965538135.1. Lineage (GTDB taxonomy): Archaea > Thermoproteota > Bathyarchaeia > Bathyarchaeales > Bathycorpusculaceae > PIXZ01. The sequence goes on along the minus strand of CBETPM010000083.1, from coordinate 2,562 downwards.
TTCATTTTCTTCTTCATCCTCAGCCATTTTACTCCTTCTCCATTCTCCTTTTTGAGAGGATTACATAGAGTTTTTCATTCACTAGTTTTTTCGGTTCTTTAACAGATGGTTTTACTGCCACATATGGCGAGGATTTTGGGCCGATTATGTCAAAAACTTTTCCGATTACTTTTAAGTTTTCATCAACAACTGTTTGGCCGATTTTCGGTGTAGTTTCACTTTTTACTATTATGTTCATGCTAGGAGTTACGTGTAAGACTCGGCCTAATCTCTGCAAACTTTTAATTTCCCCTCACGAAAAGCAAATGTTCAAAGGAACCATGTTATTTAAATTTTTCTACCCTAAAACGTGATCAGAAGGCTTTTATTTGGCGTTTAGAGTCGAAACCTTCATAAATGAGAAATGTTGATAAGACTGTGCATTTGAAGGGTGAGGCTTATGTCTAAACCATTCTATGTAAAATTTGAAGTCCCGAAAGAAGTTGCAGATGCGGCCTATGAAGCCCTGCAAATAGCCGCAAAAACTGGTTCCGTCAGAAAAGGCACAAACGAGACTACAAAGGCTGTTGAAAGAGCGCAGGCAAAGCTTGTGGTTATAGCTGAAGATGTTGACCCGCCGGAAGTTGTGGCGCATCTGCCGCTTTTATGTGAAGAGAGGAAAATCCCATACCTGTTTGTTCCAAGCAAGGAAAAAATTGGCAGTGCTGTGGGCATTGAGGTTCCAGCAGCTTCCGCGTGCATAGTTAAAGAGGGAGAAGCCGCAGGATTAGTCAAGGAAATAGTTACAAGAATTGAGCAGGTTAAACGAGGAACTAAAGGATGAGCAAGGAAGAGAAAGAGACTGGTGAAGAACTTACACCAGCAGAAGTTATTCAAATTATTGGACGCACAGGAGTAACCGGCGAAATTACACAGGTAAGAGTACGCATTTTAGAAGGTAAAGAAAAAGGACGCATTATAACACGCAACGTTAAAGGACCCGTGCAAGTTCAAGATGTTTTGATGCTTAGAGAAACAGAGAGGGAAGCAAAGAAGATTACCCGCTAAACCTGATATATTTGAAAGGGAGATGTTTCCATTGCCTAGACCTAGAAAATGTTCATTTTGTGGCAGCGAATTTCCAGCTGGTACAGGCATGATGTATGTTAAGAATGACGGTTCTATTTTGTGGTTTTGTTCAAGTAAATGTAGAAAAAGCTCTTTGAAATTTGGAAGGGACGCCAGAAAACTTAAATGGACAAAATATTTTGGTAAGGAAGAAAAGGGAAAAGCATAACTTATATTTGTCTTTTATTTCCCACAATTTTTTCCCATAACAACTTGTTGTGAATGCAGCCTATGTCTGGCGCGTTTACATCTCCGTTGAAATAGCTGTAGGCTCTTGCTCGGCAACCACCGCAAATATACTTGTCTGGACAATTACCGCATCCCACCAGTTTTCCGTTTACGATGTAGTTCTCTAAGTCTTCTCTTACGCGAAGTCTCCATAAAAGTGGATGGTTATCCCATATCTCTTCAAAATTATCTTTTAAGATGTTACCAAGCACAGTATCCGTATTTGTGGGGAAGAAGACACATGGTTTTATGTCTCCATTAGGTTCGAGACAGCAGTAGAGACGCCCAGCGCCACATCCGCCTAGAAAGTTTGCAACATTTTCCACACCCTTTTTTGCGGCATAGTGAGCCTCTACCATGAATTTTTCTCCAAACTTTTGCGAAAGTTCTTTTGTTACGCTGGCGTATTGGGGGCAAGTGCTGAAAAACCTGTCAACCTTAACATTTGATTTACCATGTTTCAAGCTTTCCTCTTTAGCTTTCAAGTATAGTCCAATTATCTCTTTTCCAATAGTTTCTAGAACATGAAGTCTTTCTTCAGGGGTTAAGTCGAGTTCAACATAAGCTTTGGCTCTTCCGGTTGGAATATAATTGAAATGCATAAATCTTACGTCTAACTTTTTGGATAACTCTATGAGCTTTTCCAGTTCGAAAATGTTGTCTCTGTGTAAAACTGTGGCAATGCAAGTGTCTATGCCCTCTTCAACACAGTTTTTGACACCATCCATAGCCCTCTCAAAGGCGCCTGGAACCCCTCTGAACTCGTTGTGTACTTGCGGTGTGGCACCATCTATGCTTATTTCCACATAGTCTATTCCCGCGTCCTTAATTTTCTTAGCAGCGTCTCTCGTGATTAGCGTCCCATTTGAAGCTATGCTTACATAACCTACGCGTTTTTTAGCGTAAGCTGCAAGCTCAAAAAAGTCCTTTCGTGCAAGGGGTTCGCCTCCACTGAAAGAAAGCGCTGGCAAGCCTATGCCAGCAATCTTCGAGAGAACATCTAAAGCTTCTTTTGCCTCATCTGTAGATAATTCTAAACGTTTTTTACCTGCATCTTCATAGCAATGTTTACATTTCAAATTGCATACGCTTGTAAAGTTCCAAACAATCTCAAAAGGGCCGGCGGGCACAAAGGGCATGCGTACACCATATTTCTTTATGCCTTTCATCATTAAGCCGAATCCGCGGAGCCAAGCCTCGCCGTATTCATTGTTTAAAAATTGGCTG
>CBETPM010000082.1:0-4763 GCA_965538135.1 Candidatus Bathyarchaeota archaeon | reverse complement strand
GACTTTGAGGGCTGTGATAGCTGAGTCTTTTGTAGATAGAAATCTCGAGTTAAACTTGAAAGCTTTCGATTTAGGAGTGAGGGAATTCAATAAAATAAAAACTCTTTAGAAAATCTTTCCGGGGTTAAGGATATTATTTGGGTCGAAAACCCTCTTAATTCCTCTCATAAGCTCTATCTTTGCCTCATCCTCAAATTGTAGAAATAGCGTCCTCTTTTCTAGGCCTATACCATGTTCTGCTGAAATTGTGCCTCCCAGCGCTTTTCCAGCAGCGTAAATTTCCTTTAAAATCAATGAGAGTTTATCTGGGATTTGTTCCAGTATGGCTAGGTGGATGTTACCGTCACCAGCGTGCCCAGCGCCTGTTATCACGGTTGCGTATTTTTCAGATATCTCCTTTACTTGCTCCATAAATTTCGGTATTTCACTACGGGGAACCACTACGTCCACCAAGTAGGTTGCACCTGCATCTCTTGCGGCGTAAAATGATTTTTCTCTCAGTTCCAGAAGATTCTTTCCAGCCTTATCTGTAGAAGGAATGAGGACGTCAATTGCTCCATTTTTCATGCAAATTTCGCCGACGAATTCAGCGTTTTTATACAATTTTTCTCGACTTTCACCTTCTAAAACTATGAGGAGAAAGGCTTCAGCTTCGTTGCGTATATGCTCGTTTATTGGAACTTTGATTCTTGTGTAGTTTTCCATGCCATTAAGCCCGAACTTGTCCATAAACTCAATTATTAGAGGTGTTATACCGGATTTCAACAATAGGGGAACAGTCTCCACTCCATCTCTAAGGTCTTTGAAGGCGACAAAGAGGGTCATCCTAGCTTTTGTACGGGGAGCAAGCTTCAATATTATTTTAGTTACTACAGCCAAAGTTCCTTCTGAGCCTACAATCAGCTGCGTTAAGTCATAGCCAGTTGAAGCTTTCACATATTTTCCTCCAGTTTTAATAATTTTTCCCGTTGGCAGAACCGCCTCTAACCCTAGAACAAAGTGTCTTGTAACGCCGTACTTAACGGCCATCATTCCTCCTGCGTTGGTGGCGACATTCCCGCCGATGGTTGCACTTTCTTCTCCAGGATAAATTGGATAGCACAATCCGTGTGCCTCAACAGCCTTATATAAGTCTGAGAGAACAACGCCTGCTTCAACAACCGCCACATGGTTTGCTTGGTCTATCTCTAATATCCTGTTCATTCGTTCAAGGGATAGAAGGATGTCTCCAGAAGCCGCAACACAGCCACCACATAGCCCGGTTCCTCCACCCCTTGGCGTGACGGAAATCCTCTTTTTGTTAGCTAAACGCAGTATCTCCGCAATCTCTTCGGTGTTTCCTGGTTTAACGACAACTTCTGGAAGACAGGGTTTCACTGTAAGGGATTCGTCATGTGTATACTCCTCTTTTATATCGCTGCCAACAAGCACGTTTTCATTTCCAACAATCTCTCTAAGGTTACCTATAACTTCCTTCTTCATCAGCGTCAACCAAAATTGATTATAATTTGTTAAATGCTTAAAATTATGTGCCCTTCAACTTGAAAAAGACATTGAGCTCTCAGAAGCAACTGTTGCAAAGTATGGGAATCATGGGGATTTCTGTTGAGTTCTCGGAAGAATAGAAGATTATGTTACTTTAGTTGGAAAGTTACGGTACTTTTCGACTTTTTTCATTATTTTGTCTTTTTCTTTCAGAAATCTTTGACCTGAAGGTAACACGGCGAAGGAGAAATGTTTAGATAAGGCTTGCTCGCTCCAGCGATTTCCTTCCAATGAATTTTTATCAAAGACAAGCTTTATATTTCCATCAACAATTTCAACTCTAGCCTTAGCTTGGCATAAAGCGCACTCTAGCTTACCATTTTTAATTTGAAAGAGGTTTTGATGGCAAATTGGGCACACGCCTAATTCTCCATAATAATCTATTTTGCTCGATGGTTTATTTGCAGCCTTAAACAAATTAACACCAACCTTCCTCGCTCTCTGCATAGCCGATTGATTCAACAAAATCTCACCTGGACCTTGAGCATAAAACATCACTTGGTCCACAACCTTTAAGCCACAAGTTAACAAAAAAACATTTAGCATAGGCAGAGAAAAGGGCTCCCACTCTCTGACGCCAGAAACTCCGATTACAGCACCAGGCTTAACTTTGTTTTGGGAAGCGCCGCTTAGAAAGGCTATGTTGCGGTCAGTTATCATTTTTATGATTCCAGCTGAACCTAACAAGTATGTTGGCGCGCCAAGGATGACAGCATCGCTTTCTAAAATTTTGTTTCGGAATTTGATCCAATCATCTTGAATGCGACATTCTTCTTGCTTAAATAAGCATGCCATGCAGCCTTTACAAGGCTGTATTCTTAGGTCTGTAAGTCGCATTAGATCAACTTCAGCTCCTAAATGCTGAGCCGCTAACAAAGCCTCTTTTACCAGAATTTCTGTGTTCCCCAGCTTTCTATAGCTCCCCACAAGGCCAAGAATTTTCATAATTTCACCCCCTGATACAGTTTACATTTTGTTTTTAATAAAGATTCTAAATTGGCAAAGCTAATTGCTCTTAACTAGGTAATAGGTGACCAAGCTCTTAGCAACCAGTATCCCATCATCACTTTTAACTTCTACGTCACACACAAGAATCCGTGAACCCTTATGTATATTTCTTGCTTCAGCAATGAGTTTGCCAGAGCTTACCGGTTTTAGGAAATTAATTTTCATTTCAACCGTCACCGGAAAGCCTTGAAGATTTTTTGAACCAAAGATTGCCCAAGCTGCGGCTGAATCGGCTAGGCCTGCGGTTACTCCACCGTGAACGGTGTTTAGAAGTTGAATATGCTTTTTATTATCGATTTTTATTGATAATTTAGCATAGTCCTCTTTAACTTCATCGATTTTTATTCCTAAAAGTTTGTAGTACGGACTTGCTTCTGCTCGCTCAATAAGCTCTTTTAGTGCGGATTGCACGGGCTATCACCAAATTGCAATGAGATTGTAGCTATTCTTTTTCTCTTGCTTAAGTTTTATGAAAAAGTCACGGTCAAAAGTAGATTTTCGATTGGGCAAATAAAACTATAAAATTTGCCGATTAATTTTCAGTGAACCTTTTCTGCTTCGACCCTCATAAAAGCTTCTCGTGGTGTTGCTTCTGGGACATCATTTTTAATCTTTACCATCTTTATAGCGTTGTTCGGACAGTGATAAGCGCAAAGTCTGCATCCTATGCACCGATCTTCAAAGAAGAGTATTCTTTCAGGTTCCTTGTCGTGGGCTGCATGGTAAAGATTTGCTTTCATAGGCAAGTCTGAACGCATCTTTTGCACTTAGTACATAGTTCTTCATCTCTAACTGGAACAAAGTTTGATTTTGCTATCGGTCTTGGATTATGCAGCTCCGTCAATCCTCTTAAAATAAGACAGGCACAAGTGTAACAGTTGCAAATAAATTGTGGCCTTGTTTGGGTGTTTGTGGTAGAATGCACATGACCTGCTTCTTCCTCTGTAAAAAGTATTTTGAATATTTTCATAACTTCTGGTTTTAGGCACTCTTATAGGCCAGTTGCTTATTTTTTCCTTAATTTTTTCATAGATGCCAACTTCAGTCAAGCCTGTTCAAATTCTTTAATATGCTTTTTATACGGGAACAAATTCGTAGGTTATGAGGCCCTCTGGCTCTCTTTTTGCTGTTTGTAGATGTACCTTCATTTTCGGCTTTATTTTGGTAGGATCGTCGATGTTTAGCCAAGCCATAACTCTTACGCCTTCTTTCATTTGTGCGATGCCAACTATGTAATCTTTGTAATGAGCAAATGTTGGAGGTTTAACAAAGATCATTGTGCATGTGAGGAGTTCTCCCTCTCCGCTTAAAGGGATCCAGTCCATGTCAGATTTCATGCATTTTTGGCAATCAGCTTGAGGGGGGAAAAATTTTTCGCCACAATTTTTACATTGAGTCATGTAAATTTTTCCTTCCTTTAATCCATCATAAAATTTTTGGATTTTAGTAATTCCAAGGTTGAATCTTAATGGAAGTTCACGCATACTAATGTAGAGTGGCAGTTTTGTCTTTTCATCCTCAGCTATTGGTAAACCGTTTTCTTCTAGGCTTTTCTTAGCTTTTTCAAATCTAGACAATAATATCCCTCCTATTTATGCGGCTTTTCAAGTGAAAGTATGGTTACGTATGCATAGTGTCCTGTTCCGCCAATGTTATGCGCTATTGCTCTTCCTTTTTTAATAGTTGCTTGGGCTTGGGGGTTAGCGTACTTGCCATATTCTTGGCGAAGCTGTTTTGTAAGGCTGTAAATCATAGAACCCCCTGTAGCGCCTATTGGATGACCTTTTGCTTTTAAGCCTCCGTCAATATTCACCGGTATAAGACCTCCATTGTAGGTTTGCTTTTCTCTTATCAGTTTTACACCTTCTCCCCTCCTACAGAAGCCTAGGTCTTCATAAGCCATTAGTTCGGCAATGGTGAAACAATCATGTACGCAGGCTACGTCGAAATATTTTGCTGCTTCATTATAGTCTATTCCAGCTCGTTTGTATGCTTGTTTTGCCGCTTCGACTGCTGACTCTAACCCCGAGTATTCTAAAGGTAGAAACATGTCTCTGCGGCTGAGATTCGCTGTTCCCGTAGACATTCCTATACCGCTTATCCACACTGGAGAATCTGTAACTTTTTTGGCTACATTCTCGCTGGCCAACACTACGGCAGCCGAACCATCAGTTAATGGGCAACAATCGAAGAGTTTAAGCGGCCACGCG
>CBETPM010000081.1:0-4768 GCA_965538135.1 Candidatus Bathyarchaeota archaeon | reverse complement strand
CAGGTGAAGACTACCTGTTTTCCCAAGAAGTTAAATTGAAAAAGCGTCTAGTTAAAGAGCTTTTAGAAAGTCTCGCCATAGAGTTTCCGGAGCTTTCCCATGAAATCTACATAAAACCAGAATATTTCATACATGAAATCCTTTGGAGCAGAATCCGCATTTTTCCACCTCTTATTTATACCTTGCTAAATTTTGATCTTAAAAGCGAAGAAAACAAGCAAACTGTTCTAAATGGTTATTTAAAGGCTTTAAAAGAGCTGGAAAAAGAGAAGATTGTTGAATTTTCTAATGGGTATGTCAAAATTGAAAAAGAGTTTATTTCTAAGTGTAGAGGACAACAAATACGTTTTACTAGCCTTTTTAAAACGGCTCAAAGAACCCTGTTTACATCTTTGCTTAAGATTTTTCCAAGAATAATGAGTTTTCTCTCTGAAAACAAAGATTTCCGTCTTATAATTCAGAAAGTTTTAGCTGAAAATTCTGGAATCACCAGCCAAATAGAAGACCCTAAAAAGTATTTGCTTGTTACTACGGCTAGTGGACTTGTTCCGTTGGCGAATAGGGTGGATATAGAAGCTTTTACTAAGAAAGTATTGTGCGTAAATAAAGATGCGGAAGTTGTTTTTGAGGAAATTGGCGGTGTCTTAAATGATGTTTATCTCGTCAAAATATTGGTAAAAGATGAAGAAAAGAAGTTTGTGGTTAAAAGTTTTAGGGATTTGTCCAGCTTTAAATGGTTCCCTCTTACACTGTGGGCTTTTGGAACCCGAAGCTTTGCTATTTCTGGAAGGTCACGACTGGAAAGAGAATACGCCATCAACCAGTTTTTAGGTTCAAAGGGTTTTGCTGTGCCAAAAGTTGTACATGTAAGTCCTGTTAAACGGTTAGTTTTCATGGAGTATGTGGAAGGTGAAAACCTAGAAAGGGTAATTAAGAGAATTGCAGGTTTCAAAAATGTTCAAGATTTATCGAAGGATTTGGAGATTGTAAGAAGGGTGGGTGAAAGATTCGCTGAGATACATGCTCTTGGAGTTGCATTGGGAGATACAAAACCTGAAAACATAATTGTTGCCAAAAACGGTGAAATTTACATTTTAGATTTTGAACAAGCCTCACGAAACGGCGACAAAGTTTGGGACAATGCTGAATTCCTCTATTATGCTGGACATCACATACCACCACTAACAAGCCCCGTTAAAGCAGAGCTCATAGCCAAAACGTTTATTGAAGGCTATCTAAAGGCTGGAGGAGATGTTGAAGCCATCAAGAAAGCTGGAAAGCCAAAATACACAAAGGTTTTTAGCGTATTCACCTTTCCTCACATAATGTTTGTAATTTCTAACATCTGCAGAAAAGCAGATAAACTGAAGGAATAAGCATGGTTACCAATAAAACGACTTTAACCTTCTACGGCGGAGTAAAGGAAATCGGCGGAAACAAAATCTTGCTCCAAGACCGCGACACTAAAATTTTCTTTGATTTCGGCATGTCCTTCGCCTTGAAAAGGCGATATTATTCACCGCCCTTCCTATCGCCTAGAAGCGAAGAAAGTCTAAAAGAACTTGGAATATTGCCAAAAATTGAAGGAGTTTACAAATCTGACGCGAAATCACCGCAAATCGACGCTTTTTTCATTTCCCACGGACACATGGATCATTCCGCTTATCTCTCATTTGTAAAGCGTAAAATTCCAGTCTACTGCGGAGAAACTACAAAGATTATTTTGCAAGCTTTCGGAAAAATACGCCGAGCGGATTTAGAGTTCAACGTGGAAGGAATAGAATTTAAGCCCTTTAGAACTGGGAAGAAGATAAAAGTGAATAATGTGGAAATAGAGCCGATCCATGTGGATCATTCAATTCCAGGCGCATATGCGTTTGTCATTCACACTTCTAATGGCGCAATTGTTTACACTGGAGATTTCCGAGCTCACGGTGCAAAGCCCGAAATGACCATGGATTTTGTTGAGAAGGCAAAGGAATTAAAGCCCGTGGCTATAATTACTGAAGTCACGAACATGACTGGAGCACACTTGTCTTCGGAAAAAGAAGTTGAAGGGAAACTTAATGTTATTGTTAAGCAGTCAGAGGGCATAGTGTTGGCGAATTTTGCTTCCACAGACATTGACCGAATAAACTCTTTCTATCGAATTGCCAAGAAGAATGGTAGGTGCTTAGCTGTTTCGCTAAAACAAGCCTATCTGCTGGAAGCTTTGCGTGAAGATAAAGGCTTAAGGATTCCAAATTTAAACGATGAGCAAATGTTGATTTTTCGAAAGTCGAAAAAGACAAGAAGCAAATGGGAAACTGAAATTATGGAAAAATACGCTGAAAAGGTTAAGGGCGCCTTCGAAGTTTCGAAGCAGCAATGCAACTTAATTTTAGCCCTATCCTTCTACGATTTAGAAGAACTGGTGGCAATCCAGCCAGAACCCGGCAGTTGCTATATTCTATCAGCTTCTGAACCTTTTAACGAAGAAATGGAAATAGACTTTGAAAGGCTTGTTAATTGGCTTGATCATTATGGCTTGCCCCAGTATCATGTTCACGTTTCTGGGCACATTATGCCGTTACAACTGAAGAGCTTTCTAAAGGAAATTGGCGCTTCAAAGATTTTTCCAGTGCATACTGAAAATGCTGAATTGTTTTCAAAGTTTGTTCGAAACTTAAAGAGCGATGTTGTGCTGGTTGAAAAAGAGAAAGAATATAAAATTTGAGCTTGTTATAGAGAAAGAATATATTTATTGAAGTTTCCTTTTTCTCGACCTTTATGATTACCATAATTGGAGCTGGAAAAGTAGGCAGCTCAGCTGCTTTTAACATATTGAGATACAGAATAAGCGACGTTGTTTTAATAGACATTTTTGAAAATTTGGCGAAAGGCGAAGCCTTAGATATGATGCAAGCCGCCCCAGCATTAGAATTTGATGGGAAGATTAAAGGCACAAACAACTTCCGTGAAATGGTTAGTTCAGAGCTTGTTATAATAACCGCTGGCGAAGCGAGGAAGCCAGGAATGACAAGGATTGACTTGACGAATAAGAATGCGAAGATTGTTAGGGCAGTGGTTAAAGAAGTTGTGCGCTATGCTCCCGACTGTAAGCTTATGGTTGTGACAAATCCAGTGGATATTATGACTTATATTGCCTATAAGGAGTCTGGTTTTGAGCGTAACCGCGTTTTCGGAATGGGCAACATCCTGGACACTCTACGTTTTAGGTCTTACATCGCGATGGAACTGAATGTCTCTAGAGAGGATGTTCGCGCTCTGGTTATAGGAGAGCACGGGGATACTATGGTTCCCCTGGTAGAATATGCCTCTGTTTCAGGAATACCTATAACATGTTTGCTCACAAAGGAACAGATCGACAAAATTGTCCGCTTGACCATTTCTTCGGGTTCTGATGTTATTAGGTTGAAGGGTTCAACAACCTACGCGCCTGCAGTTGTTATTGCTATTATGGCGGATGCGGTTTTAAGGGGAAGAAACCGTATGATGAGTGTTTCCACATACCTTCAAGGCGAATATGGCTTTTCAGACGTCTCTATAGGCGTGCCAGTAATCCTTGGAAAGAACGGCATGGAAAAAATTTTGGAACTCGAACTATCTAACAAAACAAGGGAACGCTTTGAAAAGTCCGTTTTAACGATAAAAGAGGCTTTGGGTAGGCTGAGTGGATAGTTAAGGTTTCTAGGTTTTAACAGTGAATATTAACGGGAAATTATTAGGTTTTTTCGTGTGTTTCGATTCATAACCTATAAGTTAAAGTATTATATCTTGATATTTGCGAGGAAAAAATGAAAACCAACACAAAACTTGACCGCAGAATACAAATGCTCTTTCACACTTTGGGCTTAAGCTGCCTAGGCGGAGCCATATTCCTCCAAATTCTAGTATTCACAGATATAGCGCAACAGGGATATTTCATGGCTGTGGAAAATAATCCAGCAATACTGACGCTGGAAATATTATTAACAATTTTTGCCCTTATTTATTTTGTATACATATACCAACGCCTTATACGTGCAATAAAGTAGTTATTCTTGATTATTGAATCGCAAATCTTTTGATTGTGGCAAATGTATTGGAAATTATTAGAAAATGTTAAAAATAACTTCGCTATAAACTTGTTAACCGATTTTGTTAAAGGAGGAAAAAAATGAATAAGTTAGGAATTGTAGCTATTGCAGACATTGTATTAATTTTTGTGTCATTGTTTATAGTAGGAGCGAATGCGCAAAATGCAACTAACTTAAAACAATTTTGTAATTTAAATATTCCCGGATTAAACATTCAAGTAAATGCAACTGCAAAAGCACGGCCAGGTCAGGATATTACCGTTATTTTAAAGCTGTCTAAATCGCCTAGAGTTGTGGAGGTGAATATGGAAAGTTTCAATTTAACCATATTTGGTTTGTTGTATGGCAAAGAAAAGCAGTTCATTAAAAATATAAACGATTCCAAACTAAAAGAATATAACATTACATTTCCTGTGCCAGAAAATATATCGGAAACTATGTACGGAGAGATTTCTTTAACATACGAAGTTAAATATAACATTGAGGGATCTGGTTATCTGGTACTTGAATACCCAAATGTCACTTTTGGTTTCCCAATGACTTATGTAGAAAATGTCTTAACACAGCTTGAACAAATTTTTCAAGAAAAACTCCATAAGGATTTAACACCGAAAAACCTTAACCAAACACTTCTTGAATATATGCAACTTAAAGAAAGTCGAGACGAACTTGGCACTACAAGGGTTGTG
>CBETPM010000080.1:0-4868 GCA_965538135.1 Candidatus Bathyarchaeota archaeon | reverse complement strand
CATAATCCTTGCCACAGCTTAATTATGCGTGGTAATCATGGAAAAAACCAACAAAAAAGAAGCCCCAACATTAGTCTTCATTTACAGCGGAGAGTATGCAGAAAGGGTAATAAGAAACCTGATAAACGACCCAAGCTTCTGCAAATCCTGCGGTTTATATTGTGACTCATGCAAGTATAACGTGTACACTTTCGTACGCAACATCAGAGCTGCAATAGAGCTGCCAGACCAGTCAAAGCTGCCAGCTTTCATTGACAACCCGGAAAAATATATGCCTAAAAAAATTCCCAAGGCAGATTTATGCATTTCTTCAGGGCTACATAAGGACTTGCTGCTAGAACTCCCAAATCAAATACAAAAGGCGGAAATAAAAGGGCTGGTTGTTCCTATCGAAGATTTCAACGAGGTTCCCTCAGGCTTAAGAAAACAACTAGAAGAAAAATGCAGCGAACTAGCATTAGAGAACGCTTTTCCCAAGCCCTTCTGCTCTTTAGAACCAAAAGAAAATTCACCCCTTATTTCAAGATTTGTAAACAATTTGCGAATAGGAAGACCCTCACTCGAAGTTTCAACTGTGAAAAGAGGCGGCTACACGGTCATAGAATCTACAGTCGTTAGGCGTAGTGCACCCTGTGGCTCCACATGGTATGTAGCTAAAAAACTTCTAGGTGTCAAAACAGAAAAGGAAATCCTTTATGATGCCATAGCCAAAGCACATCACAGCTATCCTTGCACGGCAACCATGAACGTTGATCCGGAAACTAAAGAGCCAATACTTCATATTGGAGGTTACATAATAAGGGAAGAGGTTGAAAAGGCGCTTAAACATTAGAATGGAGCTGCTATAATGCACGAATGGGCTTTAGCAGAATCGGTAATTTCCACCGTTTTGCAAATAGCTGAAAAAGAAGGGCTTAAGGAAGTTACCGAAGTAAAAGTTAAGGTAGGCGAGCTTCAGCAAGTGGAAATTGACATTTTCGAATATGCCTTGTCACAGCTTAAAACGGAAAAATTTGAGAAAACAAAATTTGCCATAGGAAAGGCGAAGGCAAGGCTTAAATGTAGAGTTTGTGGTCACGAATGGATTTTCAGCAAGAAAAAGCTAGATGAAAAAACAGCCGAAGCCATACACTTTGTTCCAGAAATCGTCCACACTTACATGCATTGTCCAAAGTGTGGCAGTCCAGACTTTGAAATACTGCAAGGACGGGGCGTATGGCTTGAAAGCATAAAGGGAGTGAAATAGTATGGTTGACCCGCGTTTTTCTGTGGTAAATGAAAGATTAAAGGACATAAGAAACATTGTTGCTGTTTCCAGCGGTAAGGGTGGCGTGGGAAAAAGCCTAGTGGCGTCCACACTAGCCCTAACTTTGGTTGAAAATGGTTTCAAAACTGGTCTTTTCGACTTGGATTTTACAAGTCCCTCCACGCATCTTATTTTAGGAGTTAAGGGGATACAGCCAAAAGAAGAGAAGGGAATAGTACCTCCAGAAGTTTACGGCTTAAAATATATGTCAATAGTGTATTATTCGGGCAACCAAGCCACGCCTCTAAGGGGCGCAGATGTTTCAAACGCGCTCATAGAGCTTCTGGCAATAACAAGGTGGGAAAACCTAGACTTTCTGGTTATTGACATGCCTCCTGGCATTGGCGACGCTACATTGGATCTGCTTAGGCTAGTTAAAGACATTAAATTTTTAATAGTTACCACGCCTTCGCGTTTGGCTTTTGAAACTGTTAGGAAACTGGCAAGCTTGTTAAAAAGGTTAGAAATTCCAATAATTGGCATCGTGGAAAACATGAAGATGAATGGCTCCAAATTCATCCAAAGACGAGTGGAAAGTCTTGGTTTGCCCTTTTTGGGCGAAATCCCCTTTGACAATGAAATTGAAGGCGCTATAGGAAATGTGGACATGCTTTTAAAAACAGTTTTCGCCAAAAAACTGGAGAGTATAGCTGCAAAACTTTGATTAGCAGTTTACCCCACCTTGTTTTTTGGAAACATTTTTTCAAGCTTTTCTTCTGCAAGGGGTTTTGTGGCTAAGCTGACAAAGAAATAAACCGCCGCTGAGCCGAACATGAGCAGTAACGCCCAGTAACCCCAATGATAAAGCCCCAATAGCTTTCCGTAGGCTTTAGGATGCAAAGCTGTGAAGATTAAGCCGTAAATTATGGCGGCGATAGCCCCCCATTTAGTGGCTCTCCGCCAGTACATAGAAACACCTACAACAAAAAAGAATATTCCAGCTTGAGCCACGGCTGAGCCAGCCATAAGTTCTGAAAGTACTGGCGGAGGCGATGTTAGAGTCCACCACAAAGGTATTGCAATGAACGGAATAAGCATTAACCTTGAAAGCCATAATAACTTCTTATGGGGTATTGTAGGTTTCATGTTGTGGATAAAATCTCTCGTTATGTTAGTTGCCATAATCATAACCATGCCAGCCAACGTAGCAACAGCTGCAGCGAAAACACTTGCAGCAAACAAAGATGCAAGGGGGATTCCTCCAGCACTTATGCTAACTAGAGTTCCCACAGCATCTCCGTACATAGGCTTATAAGCATCTGTCATCAGCACACTTCCCCACACCGCTCTTCCAGCAAACCCAACAACGCCAATCCACAAAGGAGTCAAACCGCCTACGATCAATATAAAAAGCATAACCCAATATTCCCGCTTAGTGACTTTTCGCGCACCCAAAAACCTTGCTATGTTATGGGGAAAACCCGTTGCCATAAAAAGAAACATGAAAACAGCCGCGGTAGCACCAACCCAGTCCACACCGGCAAAAGCCAAACCTCCAGGAGGCGGCAAAGGCAGAATATAGCTATCTAAAGGTATACCAGTTGAAGTGCCGCTTGGAGCAGTAAACGTTTGTGTTTTAATTGTTTCTGCAATGGCAGCGGGACCGCCAGCCCAGAGAAGAGCTAAAACGCCTAAAGTCCATCCTACAGCGGTTAAGAGAATTCCTTGAAAACATGAAACCCACTGGGTTCCAGTGTACCCGCCGACTGCGATGTAAAGCAGAACCAGAACTGCCGTAGCCAATAAGCTCCACTGGAAAGGCAAATTTGTTGTCATTGTCCAGACTGTTGCCATTGCCTTGTACTGTCCAACAGAATAAACTATAAGCAGAACTATCATGGCTAAACCCGCTAAAGCCTGCAAAGCCTTGCTTTCAAATCTTACTTTCAGCATTTCAGGCACTGTTCGTGCTCCCAGCTTAACATATCTTCGCATTCTATAGCCAAGAACCAAGCATAACGTAATGCCCATAATGCAGATTGTGCCAATAAGCCAGCTGCCAGCCCACCCATAAGTATAGCTTAAACCAGCGTTTCCAAAAATCGCCCAGCCGCTAAGATAAGAGGCAATAAGAGCAAAACCAGTCACCAGCGGACCTATATCGCCATGTCCCACAAGCCACTCCTCAAAGGTTCTCGTCCTTTTTCTAAAGAACAAGCCAAGGAAAATGCTTATAGCCAGAAAAGCCACTATGGCAGCCACTACGCCGATGGCAAGTTCTGGAGTTGCTTCAGGCGGCGCCAAACTAGTCTTCCTCCCAATAAAAGCGTGTTCTCAAAAGAACAGCTAAAACGGCAAAAAATATGGCTAGTAATGCGTGGCTCCAGTAGGCGTACCAGCCTCCTAGAAAATAGGCGGTGAGCAGCACAAGAATTATGCATAAAGCCATAAGAGTGAGTATTGGGAGAACAGCGGTTTCCATAGAGCCTTCTCTCCAGTTTGTTTCTTTTAGTCATAAAAATGGATATTTATTAATTGTCCTAGAAAATTCTAGAAAGTTAAGTTTTATCTTTAACTTCCTTTAACCTCTTTCTCCCTTGCTTTTTCGCTCTGGTTTTCTTGCTCATCATCAACTCTTCTATAGAGTTCGCCTTACGCAGTTCTTGCATATACCAGCTTCTATCTCTAGAATAGTTTATCCCCGCAGCCAAACCGAAAACTATCAAACAAAGACCACTAATAATCAGAGACAAACCTAAAACAGCTCCAGCATGAGGTTCTATGTGATATGGAATGAAAAGAAACCATTCAGGCTCTGCGGCTAAGCTTAAAGTTTCAAGCGTGCCGCCAACGAAAAATATGGCACCCGCTATGAACATAAGATAGGATGTCATTTCATTATGTCTTGACTCTTCCGCCTTTTCGTGGAGATAGTCTCTGAAAGACATAGGATTCTCAATGTATCGAATTATTAGACATGTACGTAAATCTTATTATTTGAAAATAAACATTCCAAAAAAAGATTAGTAATAACGAAAAGGGAAGAACATAGCCTTGTCAGCCATTAAAGCCGTAATTTTCGACTTCATCGGCACTTTAACAAATGTTAAAAGCTACAGTTTGGAAGATTCAGAAAGAAAATTGTATGAGGCGATTGTTGAAGCAGGCTTTGAAGTGGATGCTAAAAACTTTTTGAATGCATACAGCAGCGCCCATGAAAAATACCGTGTTATACGCTATCAGCAGCTTGTTGAAGTAACCAACTCTGTTTGGATTTCAGAGGCACTTAACAATTTAGGGTTCAAGACAACCATGGAAGACCATCGAATAAAAACCGCAGTAAATGTCTTCTTCGAAGATTATTTAAACTCGCTTGAACTCAGACCCTGCGTAAAAAATACGCTAAAACAATTTTCAGCAAACTACAAGCTAGGCTTAATTTCAAACTTTACATACGCGCCAGTAATTTACGCCGCTCTCAGAAAGCTGGAAATAAACCAATTCTTTAACGCAATTCTGGTTTCCGATGCTGTGGGATGGCGTAAACCTCACAGAAAAATTTTCGAAGAAGCCCTCAAAAGACTTGAAGTGAATGCTGACGAAACTGTTTATGTTGGAGACA
>CBETPM010000079.1:0-4873 GCA_965538135.1 Candidatus Bathyarchaeota archaeon | reverse complement strand
GGAGAGCCGCTTACATTTGGGATTTGTTTGGTTTAAAGGAATACAGGCGAATGGGTATAGGCACGGCCTTGCTTAATGACGTCATCGAGTATTTAAGGCTTCAAGGTGCTGATAGAATAGCCCTTTTGGTGAACTATTGGAATGAAAACGCCAAAAAGTTTTTTGAGAAATTAGGCTTCAAGCTTGTGAGCCATTGTCTTGTAAAAAGGCTGTAACTTGTCTTTTAATCCGAAACTCTGATAATTCTAGTTGGGGTTATTATTATTGTGACTTTTTCGTCCTTTTCTTCTGCTGGAACACTTTCTAACACTTGCAAATCGTGAACTGTTGTAGCTATGGGGATATCTCCAAACTTATCTTTCAACAATCTTATTTCCTTATCGCCATAACCGTGTCCTTTACCAAGCCTACGCCCATAATGGTCAACTGCCACGGAACCTTCCACAATCAAGTCTGGTTTTGGGAAGCCTTGGGTTACGATTCCAAGTTTCATGGCGCCTTTTATTGTTGAAGCAAAGCGTTCTTTACCTTTCACTTTTTCTGGTTTAATTAAAACGAAGCCTTTCTTTAGGCGTGGAGAAGCCATTACAAGAATTTTTCCATCTTTTAAGGCGTTTTCTCTTACTTTACGTTGGGGCGAGTCCGGATTAACAAACACAACTTTTGCCTTTTCCCACTCAGCTATATCCCTTAGTTTTTCAGCAGCCTTATCTGCACCTACAAAATTTGGAATTCTATCTCTACAGGGCAACGGAAAAACTGCTATTTTGCGAATTTCCATTTCACGCCATATTTTCTCGCGTAGCTGTTGTTTCTTTTGAATTATGCTCATAGCTTGACAACAAAATAAAGAAAATACGTGGAAAGTGTTTAAATTTTTAGATTATTCCTAAGTTTCTGCCACCTTCTTTGAAGGCGTCCATTGCCCTGTTAAGCTGTTCGGTTGTGTGTTTTGCGCAGAGTTGCACCCTTATTCTGGCTTTGTCTCTTGGAACCATAGGGTAGAATATTGGCAGAACGAAAATGCCCTTAGACCACAAGTAATCAGCTAAATCTTTTGCAGTCTTGCTCTTACCGCACATTACAGGTATTATTGGTGTCTCCGTGTTTCCAGTGTCAAACCCTGCGTCTTGCAATGCGTCGAGAAGGTGATTACGATTTTCCCACACCTTTCTAACATGTTGTGGTTCTGTTTCTAAAACATCTATAGCTGCGATACAAGCAGCAGCAACTCCAGGCGGAACTGCACCGCTTAACAACCAGCTTCGTGCCTTGTTATAAGCAAAGTTGCGGAGGTCTTCCTCACCAGTAATATGTCCGCCTATAACGCCGAAAGCCTTTGAAAATGTTCCCATCTCCACATGTATCTCGTCTCGTCTTAGCTTGTAATGGTTTACTATGCCTCTTCCCCCTTCGCCTAAGACTCCTTCACCGTGAGCATCGTCAACGTAAACTCCAGCACCGTGTTCTTTCGCTATTTTGGCTATTTCCGGCAATGGCGCGGTGTCTCCGTCCATGCTGAAAACTCCATCGGTTAAAATCCATATGTGATTGTATGGGGGATCATGTTTTTCTGCTTCTTCAAGGACGCGGGTTAAGTCTTCCGGATCCTTATGTTTGTATATGGCTCTGTCAGCATGGCTTAATCTTACCCCGTCTATGATTGAACCGTGATTAAGCTCGTCAGAAACAAACAGGTCGCCTTTATCTGCAAGTTGTGGAATAACTCCTTCATTAGCCATGAAACCCGTTTGAAACGTTAGAGATGCTGGCGCGTTTTTGAATTTTGCTAGGCGGCGGTCAAGTTCCTCGTGAACTATCATGTTGCCAGAAATTGATCTGTCGCTGCCGGCACCTGCTCCATATTTTTTTGTTGCTTCTATCATGGCTTCGACGACTTTCGGGTGAGTTGCAAGGTTCAAATAATTGTTTGCGCAAAGCATCAAAACCTTTTCGCCGTTAACTATGCATTCTGGCTCACTGGCGCTTTCCAAGACCTTAAGTTCCCAGTTCAAGTTCTCGCGGACTAAACGCTGATACTCTTCTCCTAAATATTTTGTAGGATGACGCTTAATCGACACATTAACCACCGTTTCTAAACTTTAGAGATGCTTTCTTTTAATATTTATCTGCAATTCTTTCATTTTCTCCTTTCAAAATAGCAAAAACAGCCGGAATAAGAGGGAGGGGCTCGAAAACCTCTCAGCTGTGCGACGGGTCGGACAACGTCTTAATGCTGGAGGATCAGCCCCTCCATAATGATTTGCGTTCAAAATTCGTTTATGAATGTTTTGGTGGAAAACTTTTTTAGCCATTGTTTTTATGGTTAGTTCAGGAGATTAGTCCTATGAAAAATCAATCCAAACGTTTGGTGAAGTGTCCCAAATGCGGTTTCGTTTTTGATATTACGTACGGTAGAACCTTTGCTTGTTCTGGTTGTCCTTCTTCCGTACAATGTGGAATGGCTAAATGTCCCAAATGCGCACATGAATTTCCATTACAATCTTAACATTTAGTTTGACAGTCATCTTTTTTAATTAGTAGATTATTTTATTGTGAACAAACTATAATGGTGAAACCTTGTCAACCTCTAAGCCTTCAAGACGTCTTATAATCCGTTGGGCAACGCTGAAAGGGTTAACAGCAATAATCCTATTCTTGATTTTTACTGCATTAATTGAGTATGCAATTGTTCTTTACGCTATAAACCTAGGCGTTAAAGATTCGTCCCTTTTGCAGTGGACTGGACAGTTTCCATCTACAGACTGGACATTTACAATAACCATTAGCCCCATATTCCATCTAGTACCCACCGCTGTTATAATTACGCTTGCATGCGTGTGGGCTTATATGACAAAGCATCTTGCCATAAAACCCTATGAAGAACGTAAGAGAAAAAGTGGGGCAACCTCCAAACAAGCAAAGACAGCTAAGAAGTTTTTTGGAAAAATAAAGTCTGGATTGTTAAGTGTTAAGAGCATCGCTTATGTTTGGCAAAAAATCCATTTCGCACGAGCAACCATAAAAGGCGCTTTAACTGTGCTTCTGGTCTTCTTAGCGTTCATATTACTATTTTCTTTGCTGGCTTATCCGCAACTAGTTTACCGGACCGTGGCAAATGCCTACAAAACTAACTCTTCGCTGCTTAATTTCGTGAAAGGGACAGCAGAAGCCTTAGCGCCCATAGGTGGAGTTTTCTCGGCAGTAAACAATGCTTTATTGGCTGCTGCGCCCAGTTTCAGAAATTTTGTTCTCGGCATCGGGACTATAATAAAGCCTTTAACCGGACTTGACAATGCATCAAAATATTTGATTTTTCAAAATGCTGCGGCTTGGATAGTAGCCCTCTTAACCCTACTTTACGGAGAAGTTATACGGAAAAGCTACCAATATAAAAGAAAGAGAATAAAGTAACAATTGGGAGTTTTATGGCTGACCGTCCAAGATTTGGTCCAGCAGGAGTTCCCCCGTCCTTTAGAAGATTAAAAGTAACTTTAGAAGAGGTTCCCAAACTTCTGCGTGAGGAAGGTCTCGACGCTTTTGAGTATCAAGCCGTCCGCTGGGGCGTAAAACCCCAAATAAAAAGGGAAAATGCTGAAAGGCTTGGTTCAGAAGCTGAAAAGAACGATGTTTGGCTTAGCCTCCACGGTTCTTATTTTATAAATTTCTGTGGAGAAAAGGAGGTGGTAGAGACAAGCAAACAACGCTTAATAGCATGTGCCACTGCCGCTGAGTGGATGAACGCTCATGTCGTAGTTTTTCATCCCGGATTTTATGGCAAAAAACAGCCAAAGGAAGCCTTCAGAAACTGCCTTGAAGCCTTAAAAGATGTAGTTGAAGACATGAAAACTCTAGGAATTAAAAATGTTAAAATTGGTCCAGAGACCATGGGAAAACAATCCCAGTTTGGAAGCTTTGAAGAAGTTTTAAAACTTTGCGAGGAGACGGAGCAGACCCAGCCGGTTATTGATTGGGCACATTTACATGCAAGAAACAGAGGACAATTTCGAACGGTAGATGATTTTCGCAAAGTTGTTGAAGAAATTGAGAACAGACTCGGAACTGAAGCTGTCAAGAACATGCACTGTCACTTCACAAAAGTCGAGTTTACAGAAAAAGGTGAAAAATGCCATCACACTTTAAGTGAGGCAGATTATGGACCAGATTTTAACTTGCTTGCTAGGGTTATAGCAGAGTTTAAGCTTAGACCTGTAATCATAAGCGAGAGCCCAGTCTTAGACGTGGATGCAGTGAAAATGAGAAACATTTTGCAAAGGGAAATCAAATAAATTGGAAAGCGTTTATGCGATATGCTTTTTATGTAGGTCGTAATGCTCATTATGGGTATGTATTTTGATTCGGCTTAGGGGATTTCAGAAACTAACACCCATCGACGAAGCATTAAAAACCTTCTTAGAAGCTGTTAAAACAATCAAACCTGCCTATGTTACCATACCTATACAATCAGCTTTGAACCATGTTTTGGCAGAAGACATAATCGCAAAAGAAGACTTACCTGGGTTCGACCGTTCAGCTGTTGATGGATACGCTGTCAAAGCAGAAGATACTTTCGATGTAAACCAGTTCAAACCAAAAAAGCTTACACTAACAGAAAATGAACAGATTACTAGCGGTCAAGCAAAGCAAGTTTGGACCGGAAACTCCAACCCAAAAGGCGCAAATGCTGTTGTAATGCTGGAAAACTGCAAAAGAAAAAATGGTGAAATCGAAATTTTCGCTCCTGTTACCCCCGGCGAAAATGTTTCAAAAAAGGGTGAAGACATTCCAAAAGGAGCTGTGGCCGCAAAAGCTGGGACTCGTTTAAAACCTCACCATTTAGGATTGTTGGCAGCTCTTGGAATTACAAAAATTA
>CBETPM010000078.1:0-4883 GCA_965538135.1 Candidatus Bathyarchaeota archaeon | reverse complement strand
ACCAGGTTCTATGGTTAAAGTGACATTTGGCAAAACAGTAACGTTATTGGACAAGAGGAAGGGCTGGTCAACAAGTGTCCAAACAGTATCTTGGCTTATTTCTCCTTCTACGTAAGTTGCCTTCGCAGAAGGGAAAAATGTAACATTTGCAATTTCAAAAGCGCTAAAAGTTAGAATTAACAAAATACTAAATACTGTTATTTGTTTTTTCATACGAATACATCCATTTGACGCTTAAATTTACAGTATCCCTCAACCTATGCGAGTTTAAAAGTTATGAATTCAAAATCTGAAATTGAAAACCATTCTCACAACACTCTTTTAGCAAGAGATTTAACCAAGCAAAAACACAACCTGAAAGACATAAGGAGGAAAACCCTTGAAAAAGTTCACAGCCATAGCCCTTGAACATTTCCCTTTAGTAAAGCCTGGAGACGACATAGCTAAGATGATTGTAGATATAGCCATGGAAAATAACATGAAAATCGAAGAAGGAGACATTGTAGTTGTGTCTCAAAAAATATTTTCAAAAGCCGAAAGACGAGTAGTAAAGTTAAAAGGCGTAGTTCCTTCAGAAAAAGCTCGTGAAATCGCAGAAAAAACTGGAAAAAGCCCAAAATTTGCAGAGTTAGTATTGAAAGAAACAGAAAAAATTGTCAAAGCTTCTCCTGAAGTATTGCTGGTTAAAGATAAGCGTGGTTTAATCTGTATAAATGCTGGAATAGACAAGTCTAATGTAGAAGGTGAAGGTAACTTTGCACTACTGCCAGAGAATCCTGACAAATCTGCGGAAGAATGCCGCATAAAAATAAAGAAGTTAACAGGCAAAAACGTTGCAGTGATAATATGTGATACTTTCAGTCGCCCTTTTAGACGCGGGCAAGTAAATTTTGCCATAGGCTTTGCGGGAATAAATCCTTTCAAAGATTACAGAGGAAAAAAGGACCTTTTCGGACAAATTCTCAAAGTTAAGAATGTTGCAATTGTTGATGAGATTGCTGCTGCAGCAGAACTGCTTATGGGACAGGCCGAAGAAGCAACTCCCGTAGTAATTTTCAAAGGATTAAACGACATGGTAGAGTTTTGTGATAAATACAGTGCAAATGACCTTCAAATTTCAAGGGAAGAAGACTTGTTTAAAGGTACGCTATAAATTCAATTCAGTTAAAAAGGGATTGCTACATTTTTCTTCTCCTATAGTTGTTGCTGGACCATGTCCCGGATAGACAACAAAATGGTCTGGCAAGTACGTCAATTTTTTCAAAGACTGATACATTTCTTTTTCAGAACTTTCAGGAAAATCTATTCTTCCAATAGAACCCATAAACAAAGTGTCCCCGCTAAATACTTCCTTTTCGCCCATAAGCGAAATGCTTCCTCGACTATGACCAGGCGTATGCATAACCTTCAAAACAAGCTCTCCAAACTTAATAATGTCTCCATCATGTAATAGCACATCTGCTTTTGGAGAAAAATTTTTGAAACCAAAAAACCCAGCAATTCCTTTACTTGTTTCTCCAAGCATATGGGCATCAAATTCATGAATCAAAATTGGCACGTCAATTTTCTCTTTAACAATTCCATTTCCGCATGTGTGATCTGGATGCCCGTGAGTGTTTACAATATACTTTAATTTCAGCGAATTTTCTTTGAAGGTTTTGAAGATTTTTTCCCCTTCTCTTTCACTGTCAAAGCCAGGGTCAATGATGATAGCTTCTCTAGTTTTTTCACAAGCTACAATGTAACAGTTAGTGAAGAATGCACCTACAACGAAACTTTGCACGTTCATTTCCATCGTACTGACAATGATGTTTTACGGCTAATAATTGTTTGCCCTTTTATTTTTAATTACTATACCAAAATGATTAAATTTTTAGTTGAAGTAAATACTCATGGAGAAGGAGAAGATTTGAAAATTCAAGAAATTGAGGAGGCGGCATCCCGTTTTAAAACATGTCCTAAATGCAAATCTGTTTCAGGATTTTGGCTAGGTTTTAAACGCGACAACGCTTATGTTCAGTGCAAAGGGTGTGGAGCCAAATTCGAATTACACGAAGTTTATAGTTTAAATGTAAAGGAGGGTTCGAAGAGTAGGTTTACTTTTGCGATAAGAAAGTAGTCGGAATAAAACGGATCATTCTACGCTATTATTTTTTTAAATTTTAAAGTATAATAAACGTCCAATATGTCTATCTAACAAGTAGCTATTTTGGTGAAATAACGTGAATAAAAGAATAATAATTGAGATTTTTCTCGTTCCGGAAGCAAACAAAGTAAGAATCAAAAATTAAAAGAGATATTTTAGAGGAATTCGCCGGAGGATATTTTCTAATACCTAGGCGTCTAAAATTAGAAGAATTAACGTAATCAAAAAATTATCAGAGGTTTAACAACGCAAGAAATGTTTCCAATAACCTTTTTTACTTGCACCTTTCTATAACACCAACAAGCAGAAAGTGAGGGATAAATGAGCGAAATACCAAACGAAACAGCAAAGGTGTTGTTCACTCAAGAGGATTTCGAAAAAATAACTGCGCTAGTTATTGCGGAATTTGAAGTGGAAGAAACTCTGCTAGAACATAATATTCCAACATACTATCTAAAACAACCACAAGAAACAAAACAGCCCTTTCTGCGACTGCTTAAAAATCTCCAAAGTATGAATCTTATAGCTTTTTTGCGTAGACAAAACGGAAAAATTATGATGAGAGTGTTTCCTAGACCAGAAGCAAAGTCAAGCAACGTCTTAGTTAATTGGATACTACTTTTTGCCACAGTTGCCACAACTTTTTTTGCAGGATACTTAGTATCTCCTGACGCCATTAACCCTTTTGTTGGTGGATTGTCTTTCGCTATTGCTATATTAGCAGTAGTGGGTACCCATGAAATGGGTCATAAGATAACTGCAAACAAGAATGAAATCGAAGCGACACTTCCCTATTTCATTCCAGGGCCTCCTCCTTTTGGAACCTTCGGCGCTGTAATAATGCAAAAGTCACTACCACCGAATAGAGATGCTCTTTTTGATATTGGTGCAGATGGTCCAATTTCAGGCTTTATCATTTCTACCATTGTTAGCATAGTTGGCTTGACAATGCTTATTCCCTCTGAACCTGTTCCAGCGGGAACAATTGGGACACCTTTGCTATGGGTTCTAATTGAACGTGGGCTTCAAAGTCTAAATATGATTCCCCAACCTCCAGAGGGTGGGATGTTACTTTTGCATCCTATAGCATTTGCAGGCTGGGTGGGCATAGTTGTTACAATGCTTAATTTGCTACCAACAGGCATGCTTGATGGTGGCCATGTGGTAAGAGCTTTGGTTGGTGAGAAGTTCAGATTCGTTTTCACCATTTTATCCGTTTTTTACTTGTTTGTTTTGCGAGTTTATGTAATGGCTATCTTAGTTCTCTTCATGAGCATGTATAGGCATCCAGGTCCTTTGGATGATGTGTCCAGTTTATCTACAAGTAGAAAGCTTACAGCCATTGGTTTATTAGTGATTTTTATTCTATGTACGCCGCCATCCCTTTATCTTCTCTAGAATAGAGAGTTTAATGAACCCTCAGGGTTAAAATGAATAAACTTATTTGGCATGATTTAGTGAGGAAATTCTCTATGAGACACGAAGGCAAATCGCAAGCTCCGGCCATACTTCCAGTGCCCAGAACCAAGGGGGAAGCTAAGCAATTCTATGATCGAGTCAGCAGGTTCTACGATTATCTAATAGGGGCATTCGAGCGAAGGTATGCGGAAATGGCGCTCGATAGTCTTTCCCTCGAGGAGGGCGAAACAGTGCTGGAAATCGGCTTTGGCACGGGACACTGTCTTAAGCGAATAGCAGAATGTGTTAGTCAGACTGGTAAAGCCTACGGTATCGACATCTCTCCGGGTATGTTGGAAGTGACGAAGGAAAGGCTGGATAAAGCTGGGCTCACGGACAGGGTGGAGCTGTGTTGCGGGGATGCGGTGAGCTTGCCCTATGACGACAATGTTTTCGACGCCGTTTTCATGAGCTTTTCCCTCGAACTCTTTGATACCCTTGAAATCCCAAAAGTTCTGTATGAGATTAAGAGGGTGCTCAAGTTGGGAGGTAGGCTTGGGCTTGTCAGTATGTCCAAAGAAAATGGTAGGTCTATAATGTTAAGGCTCTATGAATGGGTCCACATGAAATGGCCGAAATACGTTGATTGCAGACCCATCTACGTAGAACAGTCTTTGAGGGATGCCGAATACGAGATAAAAAGCAGTGAGAAGATCAAATTGTTAGGGTTGCCTGTGAAAATCATTGTTGCCTTAAATGCAAAGTGAATAGGCTCACATAGGTGAATTAATGATAGTTCTCCCATAGCTCTGGATATATATATAAGCGTTATTTTTAACGTTTAACGTTCATTAAATATATTTTTGTATTTTTGTTCTTCCAGTAAACAATAAAGTTTATTACATATTGCGATATTAGATATTCTGAATCTAAAACGGTAATATCAATGAGAGGCGCCTTAATACTCATCGTTTTCTTCTCCATGTTCACAGCTGCATCTCTGCTTATTCCTTCCCCCATGTTTCCAGGAAATGTTTTCTGTACCTTAATTGGAGGGGCTGTAATGAACTATGCGGAATATTTGAGCGCTATTTTCAACGGAGTCTTTTATGGAGCCGTTTTATGGCTAGTCTTCACTCTTATAAGTAAAAGACTGGAGCAACAAAAATAGTTTAATTCAAGTGTATGCTTGTTTAACTTTCTGGCTGTTGTATGAAGCCTACAAGTTTAATTTTACTTCCACACTTGTTACAAAGCAACACAAGTTCTGTCAATGCGTTATTCCTAGTCCTCGTATCTATAATCTGATCGATTTCCTCGGTTTCATCATCTGGCGAAA
>CBETPM010000077.1:0-4954 GCA_965538135.1 Candidatus Bathyarchaeota archaeon | reverse complement strand
CCTTTTTAAATAGTACAAATAGGTTTTGGTGCGGTCGCCGGGATTTGAACCCGGGATCGCAGGCTTGGAAGGCTTCCACAAGCCTTTTAGCAAAAGGGCTTCTGTGTCCTAAACCAGACTAGACGACGACCGCTTCTTTTGCTTATTGTGAATTATTAAAGTGGGTTAGATAAAAATTTCCTTTCATTTATTGGGGCTTCTTTTCGGGTTTGAACAGTTTTTTCTCGTGTTTTGCTTTGGGTTTAAAGCTTCCACGGTAGGTAGGCATGCTTGCTTTTTGCCGTTCTAGATTCTTGAGCCTAGCGTAAAGTTTTGAAATCTTGGTTTTTGAAGGTTTCTTTCTTCCAGAATAGCGAACGGGAACTGGAGTGAAAGGCTTCTTTATTTCTTTTCGTGAAGTTTTCATTCTGACATGTTTAACTTTCTTAAAGACAACATAGCCTTCCTTCAAATTTATTTCCTGCACGTTCCACCCAGCTTTAACCCAAGCCTTAGCATGGGAAACACTCGGCAAATTGCTCCACCATTTTTCATCTTTATAAGCGCTTGTAGGCAGATTATCGCCTATTATGCCGTCGATCTTCGCAAAAGAAAGCTTCACAGTGTTTGTGAAAGACGCTCTAAACTTTAGATAGTTTGCAAGCCTATCATACTTGCCTATGGTTTTTGGCGAAACAATTCTTCTCGCACAGTGGAGACATAACATTTTTGTTGGATCGCCTGTGGAAACATCTGGAACCATGCAGTCTTTGCAGAACATTCTTCCGCATCTTTGGCATCGCCTAAGATAACTGTATGGAAGAACTCTTCCGCAGATTCCACACTCCTCTTTGAAGGGCATTACTAATCTGCTATTTAATGGAAAAAACTTTTGATATAAACCTCTCCTTTAAATAAAGCATAAACTATTCGGAAAATACAATAAAACGTATAGATATGGTTTCCCGTGCTCAAACCGTGGATTTAATGCTTTTTAGCGAATACCTGCATGAAAAAGCTGAAGAATCAAGACACAACGAAACAGTGGGATATTTCCCAGCAACGCTTGGCTCCATCTTTTTTGTTGGAGGTTTACTTGAAACAGTGATGATGGTTGAGAATCCAGAATGGTTTCTAATAATTCCCTACCATTTGACACCGCACCCCTACAGTCTTTTAGGGTTATCCCTAATATCAATAGGCTTGGTTTTGCTCTGTCTAGGAATAGCCTTAAGCGTTCACTCTGCAAAAGAAAGAGCGTGGTACATGAAGGAACTTCACAAGGCTCATACCACAGAGGAACAAAAACTA
Organism: Candidatus Bathyarchaeota archaeon; assembly: GCA_965538135.1. Lineage (GTDB taxonomy): Archaea > Thermoproteota > Bathyarchaeia > Bathyarchaeales > Bathycorpusculaceae > PIXZ01. Next base: position 3,664 of record CBETPM010000077.1, on the reverse strand, counting down.
AAGAGAAAACAACGCATAAAAATGGAAAATAGAGAAAAGTTCTAGAATTATCCTTCAACAACCGCTAATGTTTTTCCTAGAGATTTCTCCCGCAAAATCCCCTTTTTTCTTTTTTTGGTTCATTAGTTTGGCAGAATCTATAAAGTTTGGTGCGATTTTTCGAGAATTGCCAGCATTAGATCTACAGGTGCTAAGACGACATTGTCCTCTGTTTTTAGGTCCTCTTTAGTGAGTATTGCGTATTCTTTTACATGAGGGGTTCTCCAAATGTCTTTGGATGAGACACTGCTTTGATATTTGGTTTCAATAGCCGTGTATTTTTCGTCGATTCTTATTATATTGTCTATTTCTTTTCCTCGTGTGTCGTAATAGAACCACAGAAAAGTCTTGGGTTCACGCATCATTGGGATTTCTTGGCTAGTTATTAAATGTGATGAAACTACTCCTTCCACCAGTTTACCAACAAGTTCTTCATTTTGCAGCGTTTCATCAATGATTTCGTTTATGTCTTTTCCTGTTAGGTAGCTTTTTACCGAGTGGAATATGAACGGGTCTTGGAAGTATATTTTCTTGTCTCCTTTGAATTTTAAGTCCTTTTTGTTAAAGTCAAAAGCATATAGTATAGTAACGATGAAGGATTCTTCGAGAGTTTCAAGGTAGTCAATGGTTGTAACATGTGTTGTTTCTATGTCGCTCGCAAGCTTAGAGAAGCTGTAGCGGCTTCCATATTTCTCGCTAATTTCCCTAAGGATTTGCCGAATGAAGGTTTCTTGTTTGCCAAGCTTTATAATATCTCCGATGACATCTCTCATGAGCGCCTCTGAGAGTTTTGGGTTTATTGCGAAGCTCGAGTGTCTTTGTTTGCTTTGAAGTTTTTTGAGTAAGTAGTCGTTCACTACGAATGGGTAGCCTCCATATCTTATGTATAGGTTAAAGAGATAGTCCAGTTCTTGCTTGAAAGGTGCAATTTGGTGTAAAGCCTTGAATAGTTGGTTAAATCCATCTTCGAAGCTGTAGCTGGTTTTTTCAAGAATTGATAGTAGCTTTTTGAGTGAATCACGAAATTCTGCTTCTTCAATCGTTGAAATCACTTGGCTTGTAGTTTGGAGAACAAAATCTCTGAAGGACAATGGTTTCATATGATATTCATTTCCTTCCAGTCCTCTTCCTGGAAGAAGTTCACCTTTTCTTCTAAGTGCAGAAGCACATGAACCCGTGGCCAGTATTCTTGCTTTTTCTAAAGTCCCCGAATCTGAGATGTATTTCAGTTCGAGGTTCCAATCTTTAATTGAGGTTATTTCGTCTATGAAAATGTAGAGGTCGGTTACGTCGATGTTTTTGTTCATGAAATATGCCACCGCGCTTCTTAGTTCTCTTCTTGAGATAAAGAAATCTGAGGAGAGATACAGAATGTGGTTGGGGTCGATTCCTTCGCTGATTAGTTTGTTTATTGATTCCTTTATGTATGTGGTTTTTCCAACTTGTCTGGGTCCTCTCAGAACGTAGATATTTCCTTTGTTAAGATCAATTCTTTTCCTTTTGAAGAAGATCGGCTTCTCATTTGCCTCTTTGAGGTTTTTGTCGAAGACAGCAAATTTTTCTCCGTGCTTCCACCATGGATTTTGGTTAACTATCTCGCTGATTTTTACCATGTTTTAGATAGATTACTATCCAAATTTATAACTGTTTGGATAGCATGTTATCCAAATTTGCTTTTCGACATAAATCGCGGCTTCCGTAAACGCAAATAGGTTGTCTCGGGCTTATGCCAGAAGTCCATGAAAGTGCCGGAGGTCGGGTTTGATCTAGTGACAAATGGAGATTCCTCCCGCAAAATCCCCTTTTTTCTTTTGGGGACCCAAATTTGGCTTTCCTTTTAAAAAAGGGGAGGTGGAAAAAGGTTGAGCGATAAAGCATCTGTTAAGTGTCCTAGATGCGGTTGCGAACGCGTGTATAAAGACGGCATTAGATACACTCGCCGCGGAGAAGTACAGCGCTACCTTTGCAGAAACTGTGCATTTAGTTTCTCTCAACACTAAAAGCCATAAATATCACCCGCAAATCCCTCTTTTTTCTGTTCTAAGATCGTTTCAGGGCTTGTTTTCTAAATTTAATTAGTCCCTATCTTTTGACTAGGCTTTTGAGGTGAAGACTAGGACTTAGTTAAAGAACTGTCTAATGATCGGTTGTGTTAATGGAAAAACTTGAACCTAAGTTGTGTTTCTTCTATTTGATAATTGTTTTAATCCATTTCTGTATTCGTTTCACGTTGAGGTTTGGATTGTAAAGTTGTATGGAGTCACGGTATCTTGGTAGCTGTGTTATGGTCGTTAACGTAAACTCAAGTTTCAATCTTTTGACTAAACTGTAAAAAGCGTCGACGTTAAAGCTTTCTTTAATGATGTTTTTGCTGGGATTTGGGTCCAGTAGGGCGAGTATGTCCGCTCTGTCTTTTGTTAGTTTTCCGCGGAGTCTTTCTACTTTTGCGGGCTCCATTATTGTTCCTTTGGTTTTTAGATCGTAAGCTCGGTCTCTTGCAGCCTTTATTTTATATAGAAGCAGGAGAGGTTTACATGGAATGTAGCATATAGCGTCTTCTTCTAGTTTGACCTCTCTCTGATATTGCTTCTTGGCAGTCAATGAATAGGGTAGTTTCTTATTTGGATCTTCGTGGAAGCTGCTGGGTTTAGGGTCTTCGAATGTACATGCGTCGATTTCCATGTAACCGATGACTTTGCCATTTTGGATTACTGGTTTTCTTAATGTAACCTCTAGTCCCAGCTGGTCTTTTGCTATGGACTCAATTGAGCCGAAGTAGGAGTTGTAGAAGTAAACTGCCCATCCGCCTATTATGGTTGGTATCGGTCCGAAAAGGGAGAACCATTTCAAAAGTGATACGAGTTCATTGTAAGAGTCTTCTATTAGGGTTTCAAGTTGTTTTCTGCTGTTCATTTCGTATCATCTCATAGAGTTTTGTGGCTGCGTCTCTACCTGCGGAGCCTAGACAGAAAAGGTCTATAACAACTTGTACCGGGTCGGCTACGTTGAAATTGTTTATGTTTCTTACGTTTTTTAGGATATCCGGGTAATCTGCGCTGAGTATTTCTATGGTGATGGGGCCGCGTCCTTTAGGCAGTAGTTGACTTAATTGTTTTGGCTTGTTTGCGTAGACATGGATTGTTGGAAAGGTTATGTAGTAGGCGAAGTAGCGGCTTAAACCGGAAAACGCTGTTAAGGCATAGTCTAGCTGAGACTTTGAGCAAACCTCTCGTAGATTCTTTTCTGCGGATGCTATTTCTGTGAGCTCAAGTCTAACAGTTGCCTTAAGAAGTCGTTGAAGAGGACGTTGCCATGATAGAAGGTCAAGAAGAGCATATGGGTCTTCAAGCTCTATTCTTCGCCATTTTCCCTTTCTTGCTATGCCCCCTTCACAAAGAGAGTTAACTACCTTGTTTATCCAGCCGATTGATATTCCGAGGTCTCGGTGGATTTGACGTTGATAAGTAACACGGTGCTCCAGCAAGTATTTGACTATACGGAAAGCCTGAGGAGACGACAGTTTCACAGACAATTCTATTTCACAAGCATCTATTAGTGTTCAGTAATATTTAAAGTTCAGTAAATAGCGAATAGTTCGGTAAATAGCGAACTATTATGCAACGTT
>CBETPM010000076.1:0-5008 GCA_965538135.1 Candidatus Bathyarchaeota archaeon | reverse complement strand
TTGTGGAGTTTTCTGCTGACTATGGCGTATAAGACTGCTTCTTCAACTCTTTCTCTGGCTCTTTTGAGAATGCTTGATAGTTCGGGAGATGTTAAATCTTCGATTTTAAAGCCTAATTTTCTTACGTAATCTGCTGTTTCTTTGAGAAAGGGATATTTTGCCAAGTCATTTTTTGTAAATTTCGCTGTTAGTGTTTGCATTTCGGTTTTTCACATTATTCTGTTTCGATTCTTGGTGCTAGATAAAATGTGAGTTTTCCTTCTTTTGCTTGTTGGAAATCTATTTTTATTGGCATATCTGTGGAAAATTCCAACGTGGCGATGTCTGATGTGGCAGACGCTGTTTTTATAATTTCTGAGAGATAGCTTAAGCTGAAGGTTGCCTTTGATGGTTCTTTAACTTCTAAATCGAGCAGTGTGTCGCTTCCTTTTTGAAGAGTTATTGTTGCGCCCATAAGGTCGCCCGCCGCGTTTAGAACTAGTTTTTCAGGGTCTGCCTCAATTCTTACGTGGTCGCTTACAAGTTGAGCATCTTCAATGGCTTGGCTTAAACCGTTTGTTGTGGTTTTAGCTTTAACATTAAAAGTAAGTTTTGGTGTAGGAACTTCTTCTTCCGAAACCTCCAGAGTAGGCATAGTGAAGGTTCTTGTGTATTTTCCTGTTATTTTGAGTTGTAGTTTTCCAGATTTTTCGTCAAGAGAGAGTTCTACTATTTCGTCTCTGCCGGCTCTTTTCAGCAGTTTGAGCAGTTCTGAAACGTTTATGCACATTTTGCTTGGTTCAGTGCAAACGTATTCTTCAAAAACTGTTTTTGGCCATTCAAAGTCTACCATGGCAACGCGGGAAGGATCCATGGCGCGTAGTTTTATGGTTTCCGTTTCTATTTTGAAGGTGGCTTCGTCCACTAGAATTGAGATTGCTGTAATCATGTCTTTCAATAGTTTTGTATCAGCCATTTTAAGTTGGAACATGTCCTATTCACTTTTATTGGATATGTTTATTCTTGTAATAAAAGGCTTTACATATTAACCTTCAGCTTTAAAGCTGGATTTTCTCATAAGCAATTAGTGTTTTTGTTTAGCTGTACTCTCTAAAGGTATATCCGCATTTTGTGCAACGGAGAAACTGAGTTGAGGACTCATCTGCGCTTCTTGTCTGCACTTGCCAAACATATGCTTGATTATTGCCGCATTTTGGGCATTCCACTCTGACTGTCGGTAATGTTCGAAGTTTTTGTTCTTCTTTACCTATTACGGCTACAAGTTGTTGTGGTTTATGTTGTATAACCTTTGCAACTTTAGGCTCAACATCTTTTTCTGAAGTTTTCTTCTTATACCCGCATTTTGGGCAGACAAGTATTATGGAAGATTTTTGGCTGGATTTTCCCTTTTTTGGTACAAGGCGAGAACCGCATTTTGGGCAAAATTCCATGACGTTTTACTCCACGATACTCGTTTGTTTTCCCTTAACATGGTCTCTTTTAAACTTTTTCTTATTCTAATCATTATTGAGGCTATGTGCTGCTTATTCCTGAAGCAATTATATGGGCTACACGTAAGGCTTCGGGTATGTTGCTTCGGGTGGAGGTGGAATGCACGATTTTTACCGCGTCTTCTTCGTGAATACCGCATGTTTGCATATAGATTTTCTCGTCTTTACTACCTCGCGCATGTATCTCAATTATTTTTCCAGCTTTTTTAATGGCATCCCAGCGTTCTTCACTTTTTGGCAGGTTTTTTAATGCTTCTTTAATTTTTTCAAAGTCTGGTTTTTCCCGCGTAATCACTATTATTGGAAGCTTTGTTTTGTCATGAAGCTTTTTTATATCTACGATGTTAAAACCCGCAAAAGTTATGCCATTGAGCATTATAATTCTTAGCTGTTTGTAATGGGGCGAGTTTAGAATCATAGAGGCTATTTTGTTTGTTGCGTCTAACCCGTCTATTTTTATCTTTGTATGCGTTACACCGTCAAGCCAATATCCACCACGAAAGACTACACCAATAACAGGCACTAGGCCTTTTGTACGGGGGGTAAACACTCCGTCGTCAACGCCTAAAACACGAATTTCAGGTTTGATGGCGCGGAATTTTTGGTAATTCAAATGATTCCCAGCTACTAAGACGTATGAAGATAAATGTTATAAGTTTAGTGAAGTTCTTTAATTTTAAGTATGCTAATTGAAGTTGTTATAGCTATATTTCTTTTTGTTTGTTTAGTGGTTTTTGCGTTTGTTAATTTACATAACATTCTTTTAATTAAAAGAAACAGCGGTGATAAGGTTTATGCAGAAGTTGAACATTCGTCAAGCCTCATGGTAGGTTTTGCGGCTTTAGGAACGGTCGCGTACTTTCTAGAAGTATTAACATACATGTTTCTTGTGTTTACTGGCCTTTTTAATTTGCTTTATGTTTCACCTTTCTATTTTCGATTGCCCTTTGCGATTTACATGCAATTTTTAGGACTAACTCTTACATTAGTGGGATATTTTCTTTTCCTCTGGAGTGTAATTGTTAGAGGTAGCTATGCTGTTTCCTGGGAAATGTCGGAAAATCAGAAACTTGTAACATGGGGACCCTATCGTTATGTAAGGCATCCTTCATATCTTGGATATTTTCTTATGTTTTTTGGACTTTTCTTTTTGTGGCCAAATCTGTTTACTATTATTCCATTATCTGCGATTCCCGGATACTATCGAGTTACTTTTGAAGAAGAGAAGTTGCTGATTCAGCGTTTTGGAAGTGCGTATTTGAAGTATCAGAAAAGAACTGGAAGATTTATTCCTAAACTATTATAAACTTTCTTAGAGGTTGTTAGATTTGTTTGGAATTGATGTGGTGGACATTTAGGCTATGAACAAGAATCAAAAAATTTTTCCTTTTTTGAAGAATTATGAGGCTCTAACTGAAGTGTTGACTGATCATGGATTGGCTTCTCTTGGAGACGCTTATGTTAACTTCATTTATTCATTGGCTGTATCTAGTATAGTGGGTAAACCGGTAGGGAGGAAGGTTAAGGGAAGTTTTCTTGCTGAAGCCTTAAAGAATAGTGGATTAAGAGAAGCGTTGCCTTCTGGGATGACCCGCCACAAGATGGCTGACGCTGCAGAAGCACTGGTCGTTTATGCTTGGCTTAATGGTTGCATAACATTGAAAGAAAGTGTTGCTGTGTTGGAAGAGTCTGACAACGCAGTGAAAGGATTCACCTTGTTGCTTACAAGAATAAGTAGAAAACTTAGGCTTCCTTGAGGGCTTTTTTAAACGTTTCGTTGAATTCTTTGTTTATATCTCTTGCCTTTTTCAGGGCTTTAAGTAGAGCTTCTTTAGGTTTTGCTTTCCCCTTTGTTCTAATGTAGATTATGGGGTTGGAAGCTAGTGGGTGAGGTATGTCATAGCCAGCTAAATCCACATCTTTATCTTCTAAGAGTATTTTCTGCAGCAAATTACAAAGAGTGTGCCCCGACCCCTCAACTTCTAGTTTAAGTTCGTTGGCTGTTTCCTTCAATGTTTTAACTTTCATTCTCTTATCGCCCCTTTTCCATAATCTATTGTAATCTTGCGTTTTTCAATTTTCCCACACCGCGGGCAATACATGCTCTGCCTTTTTGACTCAAGCATATATCCACATCGCGAGCAGAAAGCGTAAACAACACCCAGATTCTTGTCTTTTGTATATAAATGATACGTGCGATTTTTTTCGCTGATAACTTTCGCTCTTAGAATGTCGCCCGGCTTGCATACATCATACATGGATTCTACATATCTTGGCTGCACATCCGATATATGTAAAATTCCAGTGAAGAAACCTGAAAGCAGTTTGTTACCTATTTTGAAGATTCTTACGGTAGCATTTTCGCTTTGAACGCTCGAAACCTGCCCAAGAACTATGCTCCCCACTTTTGGAACCTTTGCACCCTGAACAAGTGGGTAGACAGAGACTCGCTTGTTCAAAAAGTCTAGTAGGGCGCGACCCACAATTTTGGAATAAATTACGCCGCTTTTAACGTATGTTCCACTATTCGGAATAAACTCTTCAATCACGCCTAAACGTTCACCAGGCAACACGAACTGACCACTTTTCTCTTTGTATGATTTCAAACTCAATTTTAATCCCAAACTGTCTTACGATTACCTTTGCTTGTAAGCTACCATCAATTTTAGAGCATATATGTAATCACACATGAGTTCAATAAACCTTTTGGATTGATTATTCGCTAACGGATAATGGTTTATTGTTTGGCTTTATAGAGTTGTAACATCTTTTCGATATATCTCGTATGTAATCTCTCATGATCAACCAACCTTCTTAATACTTTTCGTGCAGTCCATAAATTGCATATAGGACTTCGATCTTTTTTAGGCTGATAGATGCCACTCATTTTTTCTATAGGAAATTTCTTCAAAATTTTTACAATTAGTTCACGTGTATGACCCAACAGTCTAAATGTATTTCGTGGGTATTTGCTAGGCAAGTCGATGTTTAGGCGTGTAATGTACCATGGTTCAACGTAGGCTATATGTCTTAGACAATTTTTTATTGTGCGTGGTTTGTTAGGAGGCGCCCTTCAAGGCATTCTTTACTTAGATTGGAAACAAGTTTTAGTAAATCTTCACGAGAGTATTCTAACAGGCGAATTGTTCTAGCAATATCTTTTCTTGAAACGGACGCAACTTCAGACCAAAAAAGTGGTTCTGGTTTGCCTGCTTTAACCGGATTATAATTAACTTTCATCATTTCAGCTACTTCAATCTCAAAATTTTTCATCTCACTAGGAGCTCGCTCACCATGCCTTTCAACCCATTTAAACCATTCAGCTATAGTTCCTTTAACCTTCGCCAAGGCTCTTTCCGAAGTTCGTCCAAACACCCAGCAACCTGGATAATCAGGAGCGAAAGCACCACTTCCACCGTAGCCTACTTCAAGGCAAACGGGAATTTTAGTTACCAATTTTTCCCTTTCCCTCTATTAATATATAAGTCTACTATAAACTCATGTTTCTTTTTTGTGTG
>CBETPM010000075.1:0-5012 GCA_965538135.1 Candidatus Bathyarchaeota archaeon | reverse complement strand
TAAAACTGGTTTACGTTGTTATTGATGGAATGGGCGACTTGCCAATTGAAGAATTGGGCAATAAGACCCCGCTTGAGGCTGCAGACACACCTAATATGGACTTTCTTGCCGCGCATGGGAAAACAGGGTTAATGTATACTGTTAGGAAAGGTATCGCTCCAGAAAGCGACGTAGCGGTAATTTCAATTTTGGGATATGATCCTTTCAAGTATGGCACAGGCAGAGGAATCCTTGAAGCCGTTGGCGCTGGCATCGAAGTGAAAGATGGTGATCTTGCTTTAAGATGTAACTTTGCAACCTTAGGCAAAAAAGGGGAGATTCTTGATAGACGCGTGGGGAGAAACTTAACCACTAAAGAGGCTACGGAGTTATGTAAAACTATTAACAAAAATGTGAAGCTTGAATCTCACTCTGCAGATTTTGAGTTTAAGAATACTGTTGGTCACAGAGGAGTTTTAGTTATAAGAAGACGTCAGAAATCTCTTTCAAGCAGAATAACAAATACCGATCCAGGCTACGCAAGGATAAAAGAGCTTGGAGTAGCAGAAACCAAAATCAGTATGTTCTTGAAAAAATGTGAGCCTATGGATGATAGCGAAGAGGCAAAAATTTCCGCGGACCTTGTGAACGAATTTGTCGAAAAAAGTCATGAAGTCCTGGATAAACATGAGATTAACAAGAAACGTGAAGCTGAGGGTAAACTTAAGGCAAATGTTATACTCACAAGGGATGCTGGGAATCAACTGCCACAATTCTTTAACATTAATGAACATTACGGAGTTCGTTTTGTTTCTTTAACTGATATGCCAGTTGAAAGAGGAATTTCTAAATTGGCTGGTATGGATATTGTAATTCTTTCCCCACCTTCGAAGGATATTAAGGAGGACTGCGCGATTAGGGTGAAGAAACTAATTGAGTGTTTACCAGCTTATGATTGTTTTTACATACACATTAAGGGTCCAGATGAGCCTGGGCATGATGGAAATTTTGACGCTAAAAAACATATCATTTCCATGATAGACAAATACTTTTTTGGGAAACTGCTGCAAGAAATTGTGCTGGAAAACTTTGTCATTTGTGTTACGGCAGACCACTCTACACCATGTAAATTGAGAGCTCATAGCGATGACCCTGTTCCACTACTTATATCCGGCAACAAAATCGATGGCGACGGCATCTCAAGATTTTCTGAGAGAGAATGTAAAAAGGGAAGCCTTGGTGTTTTAGAGAAAGGCACCGAACTCATGCCAAATCTTATTGGCTTTCTGAGATAAACATAGAATCTGTGTACAATTTCCTAATTCTTGCCAAATTCAAGTAGTTGATACGTCTCATCGGCTAAAAATACTCGGTAAAAACTACGAATAAAAAATCATGGCTTTAAGCTTAGCCACAATGCAATGGCAAAGAGAAATGCAAGACCAATTCAAGTACTAAAAGTCCTGTAAAAAGCGTTTGATGTCTAATTCTTGTAGTGTACACGAACTGCTCAACATTAGTGTCATCGAGTGGAAGTTAATTATCTCATAAGAACCTGTTAAATTGTCCGAGATCTTCAGTTACTGCTTCAATTAATACATATGACGGAAGTAACTAAAGCCATCAAGAAAGCCCCCCGCAAGTGTAATTGTTATTTTTCTATTTTTATTCCATTTCACTTCTTTTATCCCACTCAACAATTTGATAAGTGTAAATTGAAGCCATCATTTGACTCTGAAAACGGAGTTTACTTTTGTTTTTCTTCAATTATCTTTTCTGCTTCTTTTATTTTCTCGCGCGCGCCTTTAGGCCCAGGAATTGGAAATTGAGCACCACCCACTGGCATGATTTCTTCTTCTTTTTCCATTAGCTGCTTCTCTTCTGCAATCCTTTGAAGCTTATGTTCTTTAATAATGCGTTCTAGTTCATTCTCCTTTGCCTCTGGAATCAATTGATTCAGTTTGTCTACGAGTCTTTTCGCTTCTTTTCTTTCAAGTGTGATGACTACGTCTCTGTGATGGGGAAGATGTATTTTGACGGTCCCTATCTTGTCCATGTTTACCGAGTCTATATCATTTAGGCGTACGTGTAATGGAGCAAACATGCCAAGAATGCGACCTAAAGTTTCTCTAAGAACAGGCTTATTCTCAAGGGTCTCCTTAATTTCATCTTTGAGTTTTCCCTTAACGTCTATTATGAGCGCTTTTTCATAAAGACTAATGGTGAAATGCGGTTTATCAATTCTGACCAATACGTTTGTTTCTGACACTTTTTAGATCACCTCCATTTGCTTAATCTATATCATCTCACGTTCTTTAAGCTCATAGTTGTTATGTTGTGTCCAAAGCTTGATTCTATCCAGAATTAACCACGTGTCTTCGGCATCCCTAGCAAGCTTCCATTCTTTATGCTCTTCTGCAATGAAGTCTATTCTTTCCACGTCCTTAATGTTTTCCTCTTTTAGATGCATATCATGTTTGGTTAAGAAGACATCATATAAGATTTCATGCGCGTTATGGTCTATGACGAACTTGACGGTTAAAGAACCACCTGGGTTTTCGAGCCAAAATTCTGAATTACCAATTTTCTGTAACCGCATTTTGCTTTTTTCGCTTTTTATAAAATTTAGCAACTTTGAGATTAAACTTGTTTTCATTGAACCTTCCTTCCTTCAAAGCACTTTTCTAATTAAAAGTGAGTAAAGTACCATGGAGCCTGTTCTTCACGATTCTTTAAAGTTGCTGGAAAATCTTTTTGAAGTTTTGGAGTAATGAGAATGGAGTCTCCTTGTTTCAAATGGCGCATTAAATCCTGAAAGTTGATTTTTCTAACTTCGACTTGGTGAATAGTTTTGTTTCCGTTTAGAAACAATAATTTAAAGCCTTGTATAACGTTTATTTTCTCTATTACTTTTTCTGAAAGTTCCAGTTCCTTTTCATCTTCTTCATATTTCAACGCCTTCTTCATCATTCACACCACGAAAAAGTGTGTGGCACTTGTTCTCATAAGTGTATGTCAGTCAGGCGACAATCTTACAATGATCTATTTCATTGCCGAGTGAAATGCTGATTTTCTGCTGAAGCCGGCAATAAGTGAGGGGAGAAAGGAGAGTGAAAAGCAACATTTTGTTGTCGACTTCAGCAACGTTTTAGATGGACATTTCTCGATTTAAATGTATGTCAGTCACCAGACAATGTGACAGGCAAACAAGCCAATCATGAATCACAACTTTGCGGGAATAGAACTACTCCAGACTTTTTCAAAAAATTCCTTCATAATACTAATGTGGCTTAAGTCGTTAGTCCACAGTTTATGCCTTAATTCATCACTGTTTAAACTTTCGCTGAAATGCAAGGCTGAGCCTATAATAACTTCTTTATCATCGACAATGGTAATTGTGGATGTCACGTTTGGAGCGTGTCTTATCTCGCAAAATTTGCTTAGCTTAATCACATCATCCACATTCTTCTCATCCACTTCTGTTATTATTCTTATTTTCACATTTCTTCGTGCGCATCGGCGGAGGATCTTATCTATGTCGTAAATAATAGCAACTTTAATTTCGAGCTTTGGCGCCATCCAGAGCACTTCATTTTTCGCTTTCCCCAGCATTTCCTGAATTTTTTCATTTACCAAACGTTGCCCAGAAATGAGAATGTAATGGACCGGTTTAGGTGGTGTTAATCCGGCAGACTTGCCCTCTACTTTTTTCAATTCGTTTACTATTACATCTTTCTCTTGGAGGAGTTCAGAAATTTTATTCGTAAAAATTCCTTGTTGATACTCAATCAATTCAGATAGAGCTTCTTCAGGGCTTATTGCGAAGAATTTGGTTGGTTTGCCAATAATTACTTCTGCTATGCCTAATTTTTCGAGGCGAGGCAACACACGATATACTTCTTGGCGTGGAACATTAGACAGTTTCGCTATTTCACTGGCGCCTGCACGTTTAAGCTGCAATAATGCAATGTAGACTTTTGCTTCATTTTTACTTAAACCAAAGAGCATCAGTTTTTCAACCAGATCCTCTGAAATTGATGGAAACATTGCAATGTCACCTTGTCATATGACTTACTTTACATAGCAAATTCTCTTAAAGTTTTTGAAATTCTCGAATAGAAAGAATGCTATTCCTTTTAAGTAATTTTATATGTGACGAATTGTTTGAATCATGTGCTGGCTGAAATGATTCGGAATCTTGGAATTTGCGTTAATAACCATCACATCTACAATGGCGGTGGTTGAACCATTCAGCACCCTAGCAGTTAACCTTCGTAGGTTCCTTGTTAACAACTGGGACAAAATCAATTTTTTCTTTTGCCATCATTTTATATGCTTCAAGTATTGATTCTTCTGGAAATACAGAAATATGCTTTGTAGGCAGCTGGTTTACCTTTAATTCGCTTATTTGTTCTGGTTTGATGCACTTCCGTTAAACTTTTGTCTCTTTGAGATTTAAGATTGCTTTGTCATGCACCAGTCTGATAATCTATGAGGCATAGAGAAATTTTGGGCGAAAAATAGAGGCTTGCACTTTTATGCTTATGTTATTTCTAATGTCAGCCTTTCTCCTTCATGATTGTATACTGCAACGTTTCTATCATCTACAAACGGAAAGCCTACGATCATTAGTATTTTTCCCCAAAAATGGTTTAAATCCGCTGATGATGGCGTCAAGTTTCCTGATGGATGAGAATGTATTGTTCCAATAATGGAAAAATCCATGGGTAACATGTGTGTTGGGATAATTGCGAAACCTTGTCCATACGTAGCCAATGGAGGCACAATTAAATCAGTAATCTTAATGGTGTCTTTGCTTTTTTCACCGCGAAGCAATAAAATGGTTTCTTTCGGATAAAGCAATTTTGCATTTTCTAAAATTGCCTCCATCAATGTTTGGCTGATCGAAACGTTTGCACGAGTCTTCATATAAGTCTTTTATTGACACGCAATTATTTTTACTTGTTGTTTCCATAAAGTTTAAGCAAATGTTGGTAAGCTAATTGGTTGCTTTCAATGGTTCCGAATGGATT
>CBETPM010000074.1:0-5045 GCA_965538135.1 Candidatus Bathyarchaeota archaeon | reverse complement strand
TCTAATTGTCGGTGGTATAGATATTAAAGTCTGCGTCCGTTTAACACCTTTTAATACAGGCTTCCAAACAATCAACCCAGCAAAATAATTTCTGGTTTTTGCTTAAAAGTTTAAGCTCGCCTCTTCTTAAGAAGATTCTTTAAAGCTTCAATAATTTCCTTTAGAGGCGAAGGCGAATGAAATTCTGGCTTGTAAGGATGCGTTTCGCTTTCTAAAAGCTCTTTCAAGCAATTATAGCATGTTTCAAATTCCTCCATATTGTTACTTTTAAACTTAAAAATTGGAACACCGCCAAGGGGCGTTTCCCAGCGTTCATCCCAAGCGAAAACAGGATTTGCATCACCGAAAAAAGCTATGTTCCGTTCAATTATAACTTCCCTTTCAACATTAAACAGTACAACCAGGCCATTAATATTTTTAACTTCAGTAGCTAGTAAAAAAGCGCGGGTAACATTATCTGGGGCTGTTGAGTCTATTACAACGCTATAGTCTTTTTTGAGCAGGTAGTCCCGCATTTCCGCAATAATGGAATAGATTAAGAACTCGTCTCTGCATGGAGGCGCCTCGTTAAAAAGCATGGCTCTTAATTCGTCAACACCTATCCTCGCAAAATTTTTATTTTCCGCAACTAAACGCCTAGCAAGCGTGGTCTTACCAGACTTGGGATAGCCACTTAAAACAATATTCCACAACCCTCTAACAGCAGATGCTTTCATCTCTTTCACCATTTTCCAGTTTTAAAGTGAGAAATAACATGTTTATGCATTTCCTTCAGCAATGCTTTTCTATCAAGCTTTCTTTATAGAGCTATAGAAATGAGCGATATCAGCGTTGGTGAGGCTTTTTCCGCGGGTATAGGATTAGCTTTCGGCTTAGCCATGGCACAATACGCCTTCTTAATTGTAAAGCCCTATGAAAAGGTTAGAGAACTTGTTGTCTGCTCAAAATGTGGTAGCCGAAATCCGGTTGAAAACAGATTTTGCTGGCAATGCGGTCAACCCATCTACCCCGTGCCTTCAATTAAATGTGGCAAATGTGGGGCACAAATGCCTTCTAACTGGAATTTTTGCGGCTTTTGCGGCACGTCGCTTAGGAAAAGGGTTAAGACTAGAAAAAGAAGAGAAAGAAAGGTTTAGGCTAGTTTTTCTCCGCAGTTTCCGCAGAACTTTGTTCCAGGAGGATTCTTTGTGTTACACTTTGGACATGTAACTTCTGTTCCAGTCTGCTGTGTTAAGGGCGTGCCACAATTTCCGCAGAATTTCATTCCAGCAGGATTTTCTGCTCCACATTTTGGACAGATCACCTTGGCTTGTGGGGCAAGACTTGTTCCGCAGTTTCCACAGAATTTGGATGTAGCGGGATTTTTGGCTCCGCATTTTGGACAAACAACTACTTGTTGAGTTTGGGCTTGTTGCATTTGCTGAGCCATTATGTAAGGCATGGTTAACCCCATTCCAGCGCCAACGCCAGCCGCTGCTGCACCGCCGCCTTCAGAACCTTTAAGTTCGGCTGCTGTTTCTTTCATGTACTGCATCATCATGGCTTGGGAACCCATTCCAGAGGCAAATCTTCTGGCTTCTTCAGGGATGTTTATGCCTTCGAAGACGCAGTCTATCACTTTTAGACCGACTCTTGAGGCTTCGTCGCTTATTTTTAATGACACCTTATCTGTGGTTTCGTCAACATTTTTCACAAGCGTAAAGATGTCCCAATGGGCAAACTCGTCTATTATCCGCTCGTTTATGAATCCCCTAACGTATTCTTCAATGTCCTTTGATGTGCTGGCATTTCTGTTTCCGAAAAACTCCGTTACAAAAAGTTTTGGATCTTCAACCTTGTAAAGCATGTAACCGTAAAAGCCAAGCTCAGCCTGATATTTTATGTCTCCGCTAGGCGCAGAATAGGCTTTACCGCCGAAATTTGCTCTAAACTGGCTGTTGCTAACGAAAATGACTTCACAGTCAAAAATATCCCCTATAATACGTAAAGCTTTCAAAACTGCTGTTAAAAGAGGAATGTTATTACTTGTAATAGTATGTCTTCCAGGTCCAAAAACATCATAGGCTTTGCCGTCTCGGAAGAAGACAGCCCACTGATTTTCTTTAACTATAACTTGGCTTCCATACTTTAGCGTAAGTTTTGGGAACCTATACGCAATGTCTTCTGGACCTGCAAAATCCCATGCGACTCTTTCAACAATTGGCATTTACCCTTTTACACCTCCAAAGGTCTAAACTGTTTTTCTCTCTCATCCCATTTAGACTCAAAACCAAGTATTAAGGATTTGATGTTTCTCGCCTTTGATGCTGCTTCAGTCCAGTTTTCCGCTTGACTATCCACATACAAGTCATCAACCGCCTTTATTATCGCATCTATTTCCGCACTTAACGCTTTGTCATAATCGAAAACGCGGGCTAGTTCCCTCTCTCTTATAGATCCTTTACGGTCCATTAAACCTGCATAGCCGTAATCTGCGCGGTTCACTTTTTCTGCTACTCTGTCCATTACTTGGATTACTTTTTTGAAGTCATCTGTTGCTTTTCCAGCGTTTAAAGCTGCAAGGTAAATTTCTTCCCACTTGTGGCGTAAGCTTTTGAAGTCAGCATAATATAGGTCTCGAAGTTTTCTGTCCAGTTCTCTAAGGTCTTCTCTTGTGGCGTAGCCAATGCCGAAAACGTTCTGGATTTTTGCAAGCATGCCCTGCCTATCCTTCACTTTTTCCATTGTATCTTTTTCTGACATTTCAAGTCCTTCTAGACGATTTTAAATAATGGTCTTCCTCCACCTAAAACTTTCCCTTTGTAACCATCTATTGCAATGACCACATTTGTTTTACAGGATTCTAAAGCGTCTACTTTCATTAAAACAATATTGTTAATCGCGTTTTCTTTGCTTTATAATTTATGGGATGATGATTTGTTTAACTTTCAGTTATTTAGTTTAAACGGCTATTAACTTGTAAATTTCGTTCGCAACATATTCCAAATACTGCTCTTTATCTGTCAAATTGAATATAGTTACTGAAGCATCTCTTGTCACGCCCACTACGTATCCGTACTCTTTAGACCTAGCCACAACATACCACAAGTCGCCACGCTTACAGTAATCTTCGAAAAGTGAAGTGTTAATCAGGTCTGGACCGTAAAGCGAAAGTTTATTTACATTTGGAATGTCAACATTGTCAAAAAACGTAATTTTGGTATCGTCCGGATTTTTAAGATGAAACTCGCGTAATGTTTCCGGCGGGATTCGAGCTTCTAAAACTCCGCCAAGCTTTTCAAATAGTATTTCGCTGAGTTTGTTGGCTATAAAATTGGCAAGACGTTTCTTCTCCACAACAGTCAAAAACGTAACATTTTCTCTTTGCGAAAAGCTGAAGAGAGCCTCCACAGTGCGGGGCATGGGCATAACCTTACCTCTGTGAAACACGTGTATAACATAATCGTGGGAGTAGACGCCCCTAAGCATGTTTTCTTTAGGTAGAAGCCCCACAACTTCGCTTACAAGGGTAAACTTGTAGTCACCCTCCTCAAAGGGCTCTTCAACTCTATAACCTTCAAGCCTAGACGCGATTTCAGCTATGGGAAGCGGTTCCAAAAGCCTAAAGACTTTACCAGCAACAACCATGTCTTAACCCCTCCATGTACTTTGCTCTGTCGCACTTATGAAATTTTGGTTTATAGCCTCAACTTGTGTAAATTTACATGTGAAACTTTAATGTTCTTCAGAGCCTCTTTGATTCAAGTTTTGCCTAATTGTTTTAATAAGAGAGTTTTTACCCTATTATTTACTGCGAAAAGAGGGTACACCGCATAAATGCTGATTCAAGAAGTAATTCTAGAAAACTTCATGAGCTACGAATATGCTAGGGTACCCTTTAAACCAGGCGTAAACGTTATTTGCGGACCCAACGGCTCTGGAAAATCCTCGCTGCTATTGGGAATTTCAGTAGCCCTAGGGCAGTCCTACACGGAACGCTCAAAAAAACTAAGCGATCTAATACGTTGGGGGAAAGACCAAGCTCGCGTTACACTAATTCTGGACAACAGAAAAAAAAGCGGCAAAAGACCAGTTCCAAAAATTAACAAAGACCAAATTTTCCTAACACGAGTTTTACGCCGTGACGGCAAATACTGGTTTGAACTTGAAAACAGAGCCGCCACAAAACAAGATGTAGAAAGACTTTTGGCAAGGCTGGGTGTCGACCCGAATAACATGCTTATAATAATGCATCAGAACATGGTTGAACAGTTTACGCTGCTTTCACCACAAGAAAAACTGAAAATGGTGGAGGCAGCAGTAGGTCTCGAAGCCTACAGAAAAAATGTTTTGCAAGCCCAGAAAAAGCTGACACGCATAATGAGTCAGGAAGAGTCTGTAAGCAAACTTTTGGAATCCGCCGAGCAGACACTAAACTATTGGAGAGAACAATATGAAAGATACCAAGAGAAAAAACAGCTGCAGACCAAAAGGAGATTCTTGGAAAGAGAACTTGCATGGGCTGAAGTTGCCCGAAGAGAAGAAACTGTCAAAGGGCTGGAAGCAACAAGGAAAAAGGAAAACGCCATTCTAGAACAAATTGAAAAAGAAACCAAAACAGTAACAGAGCAAATGCAAACCCAACAAAACCAACTGGAAAAACTAAAGGACTCCTGGAAAAACCTTTTCAATGAACGCTTAAACCTTGAAAGAGAAAAAGCCTCAAACAAAGCCACCATCGCCTTATGCGAACAATTTTTAAAGGAAATATCCCTTCGAGGAAATCCTTCACTCCAAATAGCCAAAAAAGAAACCCCAACACAAAAGTTCAAGCTTCTAGAAAGCCAAAACCTGAAAGAGCTGATAGAAAATTCAAAATTAAACCTTTCAAAATTAAACCTTCAAATAAACGAAAACCAGTTGAAAACTAAAGGGTTAGAAGAAGAAATTGAAAAAATAAGCAATCAACTTGTAGAAAGCCGCATCCAACTTGCACTCCTCCAATATCGAAAAGAAACAGTAACAAACACTATAGAAAAGCTTGAAAGAGAATTAAAAGACGCCAA